>NZ_JAXHDE010000019.1:0-43422 GCF_037072005.1 Pseudogracilibacillus sp. SO10305
CATAAGAACCAGATAAAGCAATGTTTGTATTGTTTTTATCATTCAATGCATTATCAAGCGCTTCTTTATAGATTGTTATGTCTAAATCTTTAACTGCTTTAAGATTTTCTAAATATAGTTTTTCTGTCACCTACTATACCTCCATACACTAGATCCTTATCAATATTGTACTAGATAAATCAGTATTAGAGAAGATAAAGAAAAACATATTGAAATCCCGTAGACAGTCATATTCGAAATTTTTTAAAAGTTGTAAAAGATAGTTTTGTTAAATAAATTTTACAAATACCTTTTTCACAATAACTTTTGTTGATTTAGTATAATTTAAAGTTATTTGACTGTCTTTCCCCTAATTTAAGACAACTAGATACTATTGCTTCGTGCATTTGGCGGAGATTCCCCTTCAAGTATATTTAAATGCATTAATTAAATTATAAATGCTATATTTAACTTGCTGATAATAATGTGCGATAAAGCACTTGTAGACATTGATTAAAACAAATAAAAATCAAAAAAGAGATACTGCTTTTACACAATATCTCTCATTTTCTCCAATTCCTCTGGCGGAATCTTGGCGGAGAACCTATTCATTTTTAATCATTTCATCCATTTTACGTACCATCGAAATGCAGTCAAATCAACGTTTTCACTTCAAATGCCTCTAGTGAATTACTCCCACTCAATCTGCAAACAGCACCTGTAACCCTTGATACAATAGCATTCCTTTAAAAAAGGCATGGTAATCAGCATGGTATTTTTGCAAATCACCTTGTGATCTAATTAATTAATATGCTATATTTGAAGGTTATAGTTTAATAAGTGAGCCTGTCCTATTTGCAAAAATTCTTTGTTAGAAACCTGGTCTAAAGTGGTAATTGATTCATCCGCAATTCTGTTATCATAAATTGTATAGACATTCAATGTATCAACCCTACTGTTCCCTCTCAGGCCGCTTACAATGATAGAAATCAAAAAGGGGTTTACATTTATTAAGTAAATAACCTTGCATTCTAATATCTGTTTCACCGCAAAATTATATTCATCCCTACTCAAAACCACATTAAACGAATGTCATTAAAGAGCCACCAATTGCACCAGTCAGTACGATAATCCACGGTGGGAGCTTCCAGTAGGCAAGCATACTAAATAAAATGGCAGCTAGAGCAAAATCAATAGGTGCCAAGATTGAACTTGTCCAAATCGGAAAATAAAAAGCAGAGATTAAAATGCCGATAACTGCTGCATTTACGCCCATTATTGCTCCTTTAATTTTATGATTGTTGCGTAAACTATCCCAAAATGGTAATGCACCGAGAATGAGCAAAAAAGCAGGTAAGAAAACCGCAAGTGTCGCCACTAAACCGCCTTGCCAACCTTTCATAACAGTACCTAAGTAAGCTGCAAATGTAAACAAAGGCCCAGGTACTGCTTGTGTCGCACCATAACCTGCTAAAAAAGACTCTTCACTTATCCAGCCAGATGGCACCAATTCCTGCTCTAACAAAGGCAAAACGACATGTCCCCCACCAAAAACCAAAGAACCTGAACGATAAAAACTGTCAAACAAAGCTATCCAATAGAATCCAGTTACTTCTCGAATAACGGGTAAGAAAAATAATAAGCCGAAAAATAACAGTAGACAGATCACCGATACCCTTTTGGTAATCGGAAAGTTCGATTTAGTTTTTTCAATCTCATCGTGCTGTTTAAATAAAAGGAATCCAAAGAATGCAGCGATTAAAATAACACCTACTTGAGTAAAAGCTGATTGCCAAAGAAGCGTGCCTATTAGCGCAAATAAAGCGATGGCTTTTCTTTTTAAATCAGGCGTCAAGTTTTTAGCCATCCCAATAATGGCATGTGCAACTATCGCTACTGCTACAATTTTCAATCCATGTATCCATCCAGCGTTTCCTATATCAAATCCAGTGAGCAGTAAAGCAAAAAGGATAAGCGCAATAACAGACGGTAATGTAAACCCTATAAAAGATATTATTCCACCTAATATCCCCGCACGCATAACGCCTATACCGATTCCAACTTGGCTACTAGCTGGACCCGGTAAGAACTGTGCTAAAGCAACTAAATCGGCATAACTTTTTTCACCCATCCATTTTCTTCTTCGTACATATTCTTCATGAAAATACCCTAAGTGGGCTGTTGGTCCACCAAATGAAGTCAATCCAAGTCGTGTTGAAACTAAAAATATCTCCAAGAGTGATTTAAATCCTCTATTCGGGTTACTTTGATTCATTATTATCTCCTTTTATTCTTTAATTTCTTTAAAGAGTTCATAAGCTTTTTTCCGAGCTTCGTTAAGAACTAAATCTCCTTTTTCAGTTATCGTGTAATACTTCCTAACTTTTCCTTCCACGTTTTTATCTTCTCTTATTAGAAGTCCATCAGACTCCATTGAATGTAGTATAGGATAGAGAGTCCCTGAACTGATACTGTATCCGTGTTCTCTGAGCTCTTCTAACATCCATACACCAAAAATCGGATGCTCTTTTGCATGGTGTAATATGTGTATATGAATAAATCCAAGAAATAATTTACGCAATACTTTATCCTCCAAAACATCACCTCCAATAGCAATATCGAAACCAGATATCGTTATCCGATATCAATAATATATAATACACTATGATCACTTTCAATAAAAAAACTAATTATTTACATAACCTTTACATTTAAACAGTGGTAAATTCTTTTTCGCAAACAACAAACGCGTGCAATTGTTGAACAGTTATATCATCTAAATCAAAACCACCAGTGTGAACTGGTGGTTTTGATTTGCAGTATTATTTAGCACAGTTAATGACTTCCTCCCCTCTCTACTTACTAAACAACTACTGGTTTAATATCCATAAAACATAATATTCTATATCGGAAATTTGAAATTCAAAGAGACTACCTGAGCGATTTCCAAAAATTCTTTGCTTGAGATTTCTCCTATGGATTCTGATTTAACTTTTAGAACGTTGGTAAATTCTAATGTGTAAAGGTTTAGCGTATTAACCTTACTGTTTCTTCTTAATCCTGGAATCCTAATTGGAATAAAATAAGGTTTCACATCTGTTATATAAATAATCTTACATGCTAGTATCTGTTTCATCGCAACGTTATATTCATCCCTACTCAAAACCACATATTCTGTCTTACTGTACCGATCAAGTACTTCATCGTATGATTCAACTGATATGACATCTTTTTGCTTCATTAATCTTTACTCTCCATTCAGGGCACATACTTTTTTGCATACTCTTCTAGCTCTTGCTGTAAATTTAGTTCATCTATCTTCTTAAAGAAATCTTCTGTTTCAGGTATTAATCTAATCGTTTCATCTTCCTTTATAATGTAGAATTTTTGACCGACTTCAATATTAAAGCGTGCTGGTATTGTTATGACGACTGCATTCCTTTGTTTCCGTGCATTAGACGTTCCAACTATCATCTTTCTCACCTCCTAAAAAAATAAACGCCCTGGAATAGATTCATCCAAGACGTTTACACTTTAATTTTTAACATGTTGATTACCATAAAATCCTATTAATTTTTTATCTGTGATATTAATGTCAATATCACCTGCTATCGCTTCTGCGACTACTGTATCATTCCGATTCCATAGATGTGCATAATGCTTCAAAGTGATTTCCGGGCTGGAGTGCCCGAGTCTTTGTGATACAACTAGAATATCAATGTTGTGCTGATTAATAAGGTAACTTGCATGGCTGTGCCTTAAGCCTTTCGCTTGGATACGTTTCACACCAGCTGCATCAGCATAGCGATTGACAATATTATTCACTGTTCCCCTGACAAGAGGTCTTTCTGTGGTAGTTAAGATGAACTTGGTCACACCATGTTTTAATTGACGCTCTTTCCATTTTTTCAAAATAAAAATTGTATCATCATCTAAAGAAATCATTCGCATACTACTTCTAGTTTTCGTGTACGGTTTCACTGTGTACTCACCTTTGTACCATTCCAAAGTACCATGGATCCTCAGTGTCTTCTTTTCAAAATCCACATCATCCCATGTTAATGCTAATCCTTCCGAAACCCGCATCCCCGTCGTGTAGTACAACCACAACATAACAAACGACATGTGTTCATAAAAATCCTTTACATAAACAGATGATATAACCCTTTCAAATTCTTCCTTTGTCCAATAGGGTACAACAGCTTTACCCTTAGGAATTGCTTTAGTACGCATGGATGGATTCACTTCTATATACTGCAAATTAACCGCCTTCGTTAACGTTCTTCTAAACGTGCTATAAACCATACTTGAGAAACTCTGTGAATAACCACTTTCCGACAGTAAGAACACCCGAAACATCTCACAATCTTCTACAGTAATACCTCTTAGCTTTTTGCTTTTAAATCGTTTCTTAATTGTTTTAAACACAGATTTCCTAGATAGCCATGTTGATTTTTCTACGTTCCCTTTATAAATAGGTAAGTAAATTTGTGTCAAGAACTGATCGTATGTCATGTTATAATTCCTGTATTGATGCGCCTCATGGTACTCTCTCTTTATTTTTGTTGCTTCAATATGAGCCGCTTTTGCAGTTAAAAACGGCTCACCTAATTCACTCCTAGATCGCTTCCTCTGTATTGTTTTACCTGTAATTTTATCTACACCTAGCCAAACATTATAAAAGAATCGACCTGTTTTTTCATTCTTGTATACGCCTGGATATTTTGTCTTGGCCAATCAAATTCACCCCGCTTTGTTAGTAAATTTAACTCCTAAAATTTCCTCGACTTTTTCTACTGGCACTACACCGCAACGTTGATTTTCATAGAATGTAAAGCCTTCATTGACTAATTTAATCTTTGCTTCTCGAATGATTGATCTTGCAGTGTTCTGTTTAAATCCGTATTCCATCAATTTTTTGTAATCAATCATAACCATTTAAATTCCCCTCTCTTGTTGTATGTTTTGTCATTTAATTTTTGCTACATAATAGTCCAATTAGCTCTTACATTTACCGACAATGGATGCCGGCAGTTAATCTTTTCTTCATCAGTAAGTGTCCTTATTTTCTTACCTAACTTCTTCTGTTTTAATAAATCCAACAATTCATCTAATCGTTCACGCACTCGCTTGCTCTTCTTCGGCGTGCTTCCATAAGCTAAAATAATTAATTCCGAATCTTTGACACTATTAACGATAATTTCATCGTTAACATCATCCGACATGTACTTGTATTCTTTCTTATCTATTAATTTTTCAGAGAACAAGTTCACACTGTAATAGCCACCATAACCAAGCTTGTAAACATTGCTGGTAATCAAGAAATTCGTCAAGTCATTCTCAACGTAATTAAAGTTCGTAGGATAGAGTGTCAATACAGTTACTAATGGACTATTCGAATCCCACACACGTTTTGTAGCATATCGATGTTCACCGTCATCCGCTTCCAAAAACGTAACATCAATTGCTGTTGTCGATTCTTTAACCATGACTACTGACTCCTTCCTCAATGCGTTTCTTTATCTCATAGACGGTCGATTTAGATATCCCGTTCTCTCTTGCAATTTGTCTGATTGGAATCTCTCGTTCTAATTGATGACTAACATTGAGAAAAACGAGTTTGTCTTTTGGATTTTTTGCTTGTGCATGATATTTCAGAGGTCTCCCTTTGTAAACACCACGTAATTTGGCTTGTATGATTCCTTGCTTTTGCCGTTCCAGTATTTTTTCTCTTTCGTTTTGTGCGATATAACCTAATAAAGAAATAAACATATCGGACATTGCTTTGTCTAATGTCTTATTACCAGTGTTGAAATGTAAAAACGGAGCATCCAACACAGTCAATCGTACATCCCTTTCTTGGAGGATTCTAACTGTTTCTTTAATGTCCGAGTAATCTCTGCCAAGCCTGTCCAAGGAAGCGATCACAACCTCATCTCCAGATCTAACATATGACATCATTTCCTGAAACTTTTCCCTTTTTGTATCTTTACCACTTAATTGCTCACTAAAAATCTTGTCTACATTTTCCTTTTTCACAGCATGAATTTGTCTGTCCAGATTTTGTTCTTTAGTAGAAGTCCTAATGTATGCTACTTTCATCCCAAATCCCCTTTTCTGTAATCAATTACTGGCCACTTATAACGGCCACTTTCGTTCTTGTAAAATCAATGAACCAAAGTGGCCGATTAGGGTATAGCCATTTTGGCCAGTCTATTCAGTAGCCTTCCCAACACTACTGAAAGTGCTAGTTAACCTTTCTTCCCTCCTTTAATTCACCTAGTCATTCAATGAATCAAAGGTATAATATATATTTGAAGGAAAGTTCTTCGACAGGATAAGATGACTTAAAAGTGCGACACTCCCTCCCCCATCGTCACTGTTAGTGATTCCAGTGACGACAGTACCTACTTTTTTACTTCAATCCAATGTCACGAACAACTGTAATTCCATTGGACTTCCCACGAGTAAATGAAATGAGTTCAAGATTCATTGCTTCCTGGAACATTTTCCAAAACTTTTGAGGGTTGTCTGTCCCTTTGAAAGGTAACTTTTCTAGCATCATCCAGTTTTTGTATGCATTTAATAAATCTTTAGCAGGCATGACTTTTGCTGGTACAGAATCGATGCATTCTTTTACAAATTTTTCAATTGGATTACCAACACCTAAATATAATTCCTTTGCATCTAGCATGGATTTTGACACCGTAAATGTGTAATTGTTTG
This sequence comes from Pseudogracilibacillus sp. SO10305, assembly GCF_037072005.1. NCBI lineage: Bacteria > Bacillati > Bacillota > Bacilli > Caryophanales > Bacillaceae > Pseudogracilibacillus > Pseudogracilibacillus sp. SO10305. Next base: position 6,706 of record NZ_JAXHDE010000019.1, read on the forward strand.
CGATTAAGTGCCTCAGTCCTTCTAACGACCAATTTAAAATACCTTCTAGCTCCTTTGATAGCTTTTTTGGTAGGTCTTTGTCTTGTTCATGCGGTAGGAAGATCCTGTCGAATGGTAAAATCAGCAACCGTCGCTCGAAGCCAAAACTGTCATCGCTTAATAGCGGTAATTCGTTCATTAAGAACGTGAGTTTAGCATTTAATACAACATTAACTTCCTGGCGGTTTTTCCGATTCACAGATATTGTCTCTCCACTACAAATCGCCTTCAGCTTACCTGATTTAAAGCTTTCTAGATCTGACTCTGTAGCTAAGTTTAATTTTTTTCCAATTAAAGGCTCTAATCCAAATTCGGTGTTGAAATTAGAGAGTGGTGCTGATGATACATTTTCAATCCCTACCAGTTGGGCGAGAATATCAAACAAAGTTGATTTACCATTTGCACCTGCCCCAACACCAATCAAAAAAGAATTTGATTGGTGGCTACACGACAACGTATAGCCGAAAAATTCTTGAACAAATTGAATCGTTTCTTCATCTTCAAATAACCCTTCTAAAAACTCAGTAAAATTTGGACATCTAGCTTCCTCATTATGATTTACTGGACTACCAAATGTTGCAAGGTGACTCGGTGCATGCGGCACCAAGTCTCCTGTGATGGAATCAAGGGTATGGTTACCCAGGGGAAAGTGACTCTTATTGAAATTTAGCGACTGAATAAAAGCTACTTTCCTTTTTAAAATATCGACAATTGAACTCTCTAAGTGGCTCGTCCAGGTGTCTTCTATGTTTCCACCAGCTGCATGCGCAATCTCAATGATGAGTCGATGTAGTGGTTGTCTAGCTTTTTCCCAAAAACCTTTTTGATTGTTGTAGACTAAAATCGTCTCTGGATCTTTTCTGTCTACAACTAAAGCCATTAGTTCCATCACTAGCTCTGCAAAGCTTTTCTTGTTAAAGCTGATTCTCCCAGACTCACTCATGTTGTACTCCAATTCAATTCGTCCAACGTCTAAAATAAATTCATGAAACGACTCTTTAACTTCTTCCGACAGAATGCTACTTCCACCCGGATTAAAGTTTACATCTGTTCCTTCTAACAAGCTTTCCATGCAAATAGGTGCTAGTAAATGTTCATTTAAATCATTTAACACTTGTATAGATGTTAAATTTCCTTCTTTCACGGATGAAATAAAACTTTCAAAGAGATCTGATCGTGTTTGTTTTTCTATTACTAGTTTATTTTCCACCTTAATAAATTGACGAATAAAATGTAGATTCTTTTTGTTTTGAATCTTATACAATTTCATCACCACCCTCGTCGAAATCGATACCATCATCTTTTTGGTACTGCTCTAATGCTTTCGCTACCTTGTCGTTTCGCTGGTAAAAGACCCAATTGTTAATTCGTGGGTATGAAAAGTCGCTTCCTTCAGGCTGGTAATGACTTAGGACCGCTTCTCCTTTCAATCCAATTAACTTGCTTGGCTGAAATGAGGTTGTTGATAGTGCAGTAATTGCTGCATTAACAAATTTGTAAAAATGACCTCTTGGTGTGAAGTCCACAAATAAATTAATTTCTTTTACCTCTGTACTGCCATCAGCGTTGTTTAATTCTTGCAATTCAAGCTCTAACTTTACTATCTCTTTCACCCCATTCTTTGTGGGTATGTCGTCATACATTGCATTTAAAACTCTAAATTTGACTGGTCCATCTTCTACCTTTGCTTCGAATTGACTTAATAATATTGATTTTTCATTATTTTTACTCATTATATTTTTTCCCCTCTCAATTTTTCCTTCGACAGAATTCCGTTTGTAGGTAATCCTGGAAGGATCATTTCTATTTCTTTCTCAAATCTTTCTTCGACCTGCTTTATAAACTCATCAAGATAAATGTTTTCTTCTACTAAAAACCAGACTTCATCATGGACAACATGAATGATTTCAAAATCGTTTTCAGCTAGTACATTAAGAAGAACTTTAAGGGCTACTGCCACACTATGCTGTAAGGTGAAATTTTTCTTCTGTGTTGTTGTAAACTTAGCAACTGGTTCAATTTCACCAAACACGGTCAACAATTTTTCACTCTTACCTCTTTCATTTAAAAAATGTTGTAGTTCTGGATACGTATCATAAAATACAGCTCTTAATCTATCCACCTCTACACTGGTCACATGGGGAAAAATCTTACGCATCTTTTTCGTGATGGTCTGAATTCCCGAACCATACGCAAGGCTATACGTAAATTCTTTAGCAAGCTTTCTCAACTGCTTCCCAGTGATGTCATGACTGTCAAAAATGTAACGAATCATGTCTGAAATTTCGGTAAGTACATCGATACCTTTCTGGATTTTTTGCACTAATGAACCACATTTTGCGTGATATGCCATGAACCTAAGCTCTGCTGCGTTGATGTCTAAACTAATTATTTGATAGTCTTTAGGAGTCATGATGTAATTTCTCATTTCATTTGGCAGAGATGTCAATGGCAAGTTTCTGGCATAGATTCTCCCAGTATAGGAAGTGAAGCTTCTCCATTGAGCTTGGAGTATGACACCTCCATCGACTGTTGTGCCTTTTTCTAACAATCTTTGCCCCCACATTTTCAAATAGTTTTGATAATTTTTGTAGGTCAACATCATTTGAAAGCTCGGATGTAATTTTCTGTACATTATTAACTCATCCATGCCTTTAGCTACTGGAAGTTCTCTAAGCTTCCAATAATGATGCAGCTTGTCCTCATCGACTTGGTCAGACACTGCTTCGCCCATCATCTGGTTAATCTCATTCCTTACAGCTACTAATTGATTCTGTTTTTCCTGCAAGCCACTTTTAAACCATTCACCTGAGATGAGAAGTCCCGATTCTTCTAAAGTTGATAAAATTGGGCTGATGCTTTTTTCAAGAAGATATAACTCTTTAAATAATGAGTGTTTCTGTAAAAGCACATCAACTTCTTTACGACTTTGAGTCAAGTCGTAATGCTTCGGCATTAAGAGTAAATGGTTCAAGTTGGTGTGTGATATCATCTTTTGGGGTTTCACAAACATTTCGACCTCCTTTCCAACTAGATTAAAAAGAAATGTAATTTATCAATTACAGCAACAAATCTTTTCATCCCTCATTATGAATCGACAGCGATCTTCTATCTATATCGAAAATAAATATTGTTTTTCATAATTAAACTTCGGATAATAAAATACGCAAAAAAAATAAGCATCTAATAGTTATATTAGATACTTACTTTTCAAACTGCTTGTCAATTTCAACTAGATTTTTATTTAACTTATATTTGTGATACTCATTAGGGTTGTCATTTATTTCTAATTCAATGTAATCCTCTAATCTCTCTAACATTTTTGGAATCCTACTTTTCATTGATTGATTATAAAATGCTACTTTATGATGTTCAGGTAGTTCTTCATACAATTTTAATAGTGTTTCTAAATCATTTTGATAGTCCTTTGCCTGAGCATTCATCGCAGGTAGTAATGTGAATTTATAAAATATACTCGCTAGATTTACAGATACGATCTCCCAAGTTTCTTGCCTACTCGTTTCACTCCATACTGCCTCAAAACGGTTCAGTTTATTAGTGAATGCTTGTATCCACTGTTTTTCTTCTTGTTCGGGATTACTTATCCATGATTGTCTTCTTATTTTTTTGAATAAAGATTGGTCAAATAAAGAAATAAGAACAGCCAAAAATATTGCATCCATATAATTGTAGTCATAACCTTGGTAAATAGCACCTCTGGCTTTAGTCAAATTCATTTCATTATTAAAGAAATACTCCCCCAACTTTTTCTCCTTTTGTCGTCCAAGTAGATATTGGACTCTGCTTTCATTAAGAAATCCAAGAATTTCCTGCAATCTTTTTTCCAATGTTGTTTGATTGAGCTCAAATTCTAATTCGCCATACTTTTTAACCAATTGAATAATATCTGTCTTTGAATAGATTTCATTTCCCACAAGCACCCATTCTCTCCTTAAATATCTATTATTAAAACGATTCACCACATTCGATGGTAGCGAAGAAGTTGGCTAATTTACTGGCCTACATACATATTAATTAATCTAAGATCTTTTTACGTTACTAACTATGAAACAGGTCTTATGCTGACACATTCGATGTTCGGGAATGATAAATTCTCATAATAGCCTATCTTTAATTTTGCTTGATGGACTGCATCTTCGTCTTCTAATACAGATCTCTCTACTAAAAAAAGATCACCTTCAACATGATTAGAACCACTTAACACTTTATCGATAGTAAACGATAAGTTTTCACCATCGAACTCTTCGATGATCGATACAGTCACCAACGCTTCAATTATTTCTTCCTGGTGTAAATTCTCACTTAATTCATCAAAAATATTAAACATTAAACCGCTCCTTTTTATTTGATGTAATAATAAGAACTATACCAGATTTATTTTTATTCGTACAGTCAAAAACGGCGTAAGAGCAGCGTCACAACAACGTTTCCGAGGGCCTTCGGCGGATATCGGCGGATAAGGAGTCGAAAATAAATTTAAATATTTAATAAATATGTCTGTTTACTAAAACCACTAATTGAAAAAATAAAAATATTAAGGTAGAACATGTCACTCTCGTCACTATAATCACTTTTTAAGTGAACAGAGCGACGAGGGTACCCATTTTAAACTATAACTTTAACAATACTAGAAACGACCAAATCTTTTTGCATACACTCTTTTAAAAAATGATGGAATTAATCGGAGTTTTTGTTCTGTTTTTTTCGTATTTAAGACCATTAGAGATTTTTTAATTTCACTATATCGCGTCAATTAATTGACGCTAATAAGTAGGTGTGATAAAATATATCTAATATATTGATAAAAAGTGGGTGGACTAAGTTATGACTAATGATTTTCATAATTGGTTAATAGAGAAATGTGAACTTAAATTGAGATCGGCCAGAGATGTTCAGAGTCGACTGAAAAGAGTAAATAAATTTATAGATATTTCACAAAACATTCCAGAAGATGAATTGATTCTGAATCTGAACAGAATAAAAGATTTTAAGACACTACAGCCTACTGTTCAATCTCAACTGAGAAGAAGCATTAAATTATATAGGAAATTTTTAAGAGAAAATAATTCATAAAATAGAGGAATGTGCAAATGATGAAAGGTGTATCTATGTTCTCAAGTGCAGGTATAGGAGAACTTTATCTTAAAAAGATAGGATTAAATATAGTAGTTGCAAATGAAGTAATTGAAAGACGTGGAAAGTTACACCAATACACTTATCCCGATGCCGAAATGATAATTGGGGATATTTCTAAAGAAGATATTTTTGAGAAGTTTATAAAGGAATCTAAAAAGCATGTGATAGATTTTTTAATAGCATCCCCTCCTTGCCAAGGTATGAGTATCGCAGGTAAAAATAGATGCCTAAACTCAATGAGTCTAGATGAAAGGAATTATTTAATAAGTTATGTAATAAAAGCTATACATATATTACAACCTAAGTATATTTTAATTGAAAATGTTCCCTCATTATTAAGATTGATGTTAAATTATAAAGATGACCTTTTAACAGTTCCGGAAATATTAAATAAGGAATTCAAGGATAGTTACACTATTGATACTGATATTTTAGACTCCGCAGACTATGGTGTACCACAGACTAGAAAAAGAGCGATAATTAGATTATATCCAAAAAATAAAAAATGGAAGTTACCAAAAAAAGAACCTAAAATTACAGTTAGAGATGCCATATCTCATTTACCTTCGTTAGAATCTGGGGAAGTGTCCAATATAAATTGGCATTTTGCACGAGAACATGACAAAAGACATGTTTTATGGATGAGTCATACTAAAACTGGAGAATCAGCCTTCTCCAATCTAACTCATTATCCTCGAAAATTAAATGGTGACAAGATAAAAGGGTATGATACTACTTATAGAAGAATAGAGTGGGATAAACCAGCTCCTACAATCACCATCAGGAATGATGCTATAAGTTCTCAAAGAAATGTTCATCCTGGACGGAGGTTAGAGGATGGAACATATTCTGATGCCAGGGTCTTAACACCATATGAACTAATGATATTAAATAGCATTCCTGATGACTGGGATATACCTGATTCGACCCCAGAGATATTAATACGCCAATGTATAGGTGAATCAATCCCTCCATTAATGATTAAAAAAATTATTGAAGGAGTTTTTTCAGATGATTAAAGCATTATCGTTATTTTCTAGTGCAGGCATAGGAGAATTATTATTAGATCCAGAAAAAATACAGGTAGTGGTTTCAAATGAATTGCTAGAAAGAAGAGCTCAATGTTATGAGTATTTGCACCCAAATACCAAAATGATATGTGGTGACATTACGAAAGATAGCACAAAAGAAGCTATTTACAATGAATTAACCGATGATGTAAAACTATTAATCGCTACCCCTCCATGCCAAGGGATAAGTAGCGTTGGTAAGAATAAAGTACAAAATGACTTTATTAAAGATAGAAGAAATTTCCTCATTTTGGAGACATTTAGTTTTATCGATAACTTAAAGTTTGATTACATCCTTATAGAAAATGTCCCTAGATTTATTGAAATGTTATTTCCATATAAGGATGATTTTTACACTTTGGAGGAGTTGCTAAATTTCAGATATTCGGGTGAATATAATATTGAAGTAAGAGTATTAAATGTAAAAGATTATGGAGTTCCACAATCTAGACCAAGAGCTATTATAAAAATGTATAAAAAAGGATTAAAATGGGATTGGCCTGTGGAAGAACCAGAAATAACGCTAAAAGAGGCTATTGGGCATTTACCATCTCTGGCACCTGGAGAGAAGTCTAATATAAAATGGCATGAAGCAAAGAAAGTAAATGATAGAATCATACTAGCTTTGTCACATACTAAAACGGGTGCAAGTGCAATGAAAAATGAAGTATATTATCCTAAAAAAGCCAATGGAGATAGGATAAAGGGGTTTCATAACACGTATAAAAGAATGAATTGGGACAAGCCCGCTACAGCTAGAACAACCTATAATGGCAGTGTCAGCTCGCATAATAACGTACACCCAGGACGAAAGCTAAAGGATGGAACTTATTCAGACCCTAGAGTATTAAGTATTTTGGAAACTTTTATTGTATCTACGATCCCAAAAAATATAAATCTTCCAGATGATGCTTCAGACACATTTATAAGAACAATTATAGGTGAGGCCATCCCACCTCTAATGCTCAAAAAAGTGCTAGATGAAATAGGGGGATAGATTATATGACAAGAACAATAGAAACACCAAAGTGGATACTTTATAGACATACTTCAAATTATGAACTAATAAAGGCTGTTGCAATAGATATTAAAGAGAAATGTATGTCTAATTTATCTGTGGAGAATCATTATCAAATACAAGAACGATTGCGGGCTTTAGATTTATATAAAGAGAGAAACCCCAAAAGACCATTAGATGCTATTAATCATAGAATTAATACTTTAGAGTATTATATGTTTGGCTATGAGGAAGTTGTTAAAAAACAAAAGAGGTTTATATTTAGTCCTCTTGGTAACTTATTTTTAAAACACGTTACCAATCCTGAAAAGTTAAAATTTATATTTACTACTATGTTATATGCTATGCAGTACGAACACCCACATGGTAGTACACCTAATCAATTTCAATTATACCCTTTTAGGTTAATTTTTAAATTGTTACGAGATTCTAGATTAGACTATAAGTTGTATAATTACGAAGTGGAATACTACATAGTACAGGTGCAAGAAATGAATGGTGAAAGTTATGAAACACTCGTTAAGCGCTTATTAGAATTTAGGCAAAAGGATGATTCCCAAATTGAAAAATTATTTAAGGAAGATGAGCATGTATTTGTTAATGCTGCATACGAATGGGAGTATTACACAAAGAAATTATTAGAGAAAGCAGATTTATGGACTGCATATGATGGTGAGTTAATTTGTAAATTAGCACATCCAGTTAGGAAATCAACTACTAAACCAACACTTAGAAGCGTTACTAGAGGATATGTTGTATTAAATAAAGCCTTAGAGGATTATGTTGATATTTTGTTAAAGTCATATTCTTTTGATGATAATCCATTAAAATTAAATGATTCTGAACGGTTGAGGGTTGATGTGATTAAAGAGATATATAACTTTTACCCAGAGGAGCTTCTCAATTATATTGGTGAAGAAAGAGACCAAGCAACAGCAAAGTTACTAAAATTACCAAAGTTAATAGAAAGATATGCGGAAAATAACAAAGGAAAAGAAGCTTATTTATTTGAAGAAGTGTTAGTTGAAGGTTTTAATATGTTTTATAATGTTGAAGCAATTGGAATTGGCGGAGCAGGACAAACAGATATTGAAGCAATTTATTTAACAACAAATGAAAAATTTGCGGTGGATGCTAAATCTACTAAAAACAAGTTGTCAAACCTCAGTTCAGGTAGATTACGTTCACACAGAGAAAAAATAGGTGCAAAATATACAATTGTACTCACACCTAGATATGTGCCAGCAGTATTAGAAGATATTAAGGGGTCTCCAATTGTAATACTACGGGCAAATACCTTTTCTGAATATTTATATAACCATATAAATAATAATATTAGAGATATTGACTATAGTGATCTTCATGATATTATCTCACAAAATTATGGTGAAGATATAAGTCAAGAGGTTTCAGATAAAACTCTTGAAAAGTTTGCAAGTGTAAATTAAAGCTAATAAAAATTCCTTTTGGCTAACTTATAAAAGGTTTGTAGATTGTGTGTGGTGCACGGGTTTAATGATGGTTTAATATGCAATTATTCAGATAAAGCCATTTATTATTTTATTAATAAATGGCTTTTAAAACCTCATTTACTTATGATACGGTTCTTCGTGCTGTATCTAAGTAAGTTAAATAAAATCAAACACACCTAGGAAATTCCTGATACAATCATTCGAAAATATCCAGTATGTATTCAAATACTTCTCCCGTTTCAGTTGTAAATAAGGCATACGCTGAACCATCAAATGGATCTATAATAACTGTGTGCTCGTACGTCATTTTCCCACCTTCAAACTCCCATGTACTTCCTTCAACGTGACCTTCAACCTCATCAATTGGCGGTAAATCTACAACCATTTCACCAAACTCATTGTAATCTATTAAAATAACGTCATAGCCCATTTCTTCAGCGTCTTTAACCGTATGATACTCAGACATGCCTGTTTCACCAGAGTAATATTCACCATTGTAGAATCCTTCTTGATTTGGGTTAAGCGGTAGGTCTAATCGATCTACTTGTTCACCGTCTGAACTTTCCACCCTACCAATATTCAATGCTTCATCTAATGTTTTCAGCAGTTCGTCCAAGTCTGATTCGCTGCTTGTAAGTTCTTCTGTCTTTTCTTTTAGCTCATCCTTTAATTGTTTTAGTTCCTCTTCCTGCTCCAAGAGCTCATCTTCTAATTCAATTAATGTGTCATCATTAGAATTACAGCCACTTAAAATGATTAGGGCAGTGAACACTATCGTAACTAACCAGTTTTTGTTTTTGAGATTCATTTAAATTCCACCTATTCCTCTTTAATCAGAAAATAGTTGATTATATTTTTCATGTGTTCTTCTGTAAACTTCATAAGCGTGCTTGGCATCATAATCAACTAAATATGGTGCTCTTTCTCCCTGGAGTAAATACTGTTCAATAATATAAGGCTGTGCAATGAACTCTTCATAGGTTAGAACTTCCGTGCCAATATAATTGCTGGAAGACTCATCTCTGTCTCCTTCATACTCATTGAAGGTTTCGTCTGCCTCATATTCTTCGTACTCTTCTTGAAATGCACCGAGTTCTTCAGCCATGGCTATCTCGGCTTCTGCCCATTCTGCTTCTTCCGTGATTTCTAATAGCTTTTTCTCCACGGACGTTAGCTCTTCTTTAGTAGCATCTATCTCACTTTTTATTCCATCAATCTCTTCTTTCATCTTGCTTTCAATATCGGATGTATCTGAACAACCAACCAGGATTAATACAAATGAAAGAAAGATAAATTTACATACAACAAGTCTTTTCATAACTATCATCCTTTAAAATGTTATTTTCGATAAAAAAATAAAAGGCTTGCAAAATAAATCACTTTTACAAGCCTTCTCTATTATACATTGATTAATCATCTAAATCCCCTCTAATCGGTAGGGATTCAGTATAACCTGTCACAATGTATTCACCATCAATTAGTTCTATATGTGCTTCATAGCTAATACGAGGATGAGGGTCCTCGTGCCCTAAGTCTTCTACTTTTTCAGGATTGAAGGTGTAAACGCCATTTATTTGCCATGTATCATTACCAGCTGTACTTCTTCCCTCAACGAAGGGGGACATATCCTTAAGTTTTGGATATACGATTTCAAGCTCTTTATTTGATACTGGATAATGTTCCTTTTGATATTTTTCAACAGCTTTAAAAGCCTTCTTTCCGTCCTTACTCACATCAGAACACCCCACTAGACCTATTAGAAGTGTTGTCATTGCAATTAATAGAATTATTTTCCCAATAGATATTCGTTTCATAAATATGCCTCTTTTCATTTTAAAAAACATAGCTGTGTAATAAAAATCCGATGATAGTTAAAGCAAGTCCTATCATACAAAAATATAAACTTTTCCGACTTTCTCCTGTTTCACTGTCATCAGAAATAGCACGAAACCCTAAGAATGCAGTAACTATAGATGCAATTCCAGCTACAAATGTAAACATAAAAATAGATATTGCGCCTGCTATAACACTTATCAATCCATATCTTTTAGTCAATGTACATTACCTCTCTCTCCTAGTTGCCCCAACGTTTTAAAGTCCTATTCTTTACGTCTCGTTGATCTTTATTTGTGAATTTCACCTTGGTCGGGTCACCCATGTTATGGTCGTAGTTCCAATAGCTGAACACTCCTAAACTAACAACTGCACCAACCAGTAAAATTTGAACGAAACGTTTTAACTGCTTAATAGAAAACTTACTTTCAAACTGCTTTATTTTCTCCGTGTCCACATTTTTAATAACTTGGTCTACTTTGTCTTTCGTCTTGCTTAGAAACTCTTCTGATTTGTTATCTTTGCTCATACTCCCACCACTTTCTATATAATATAAATAAAACTTACTTACCTTCTTTATGCCTTTTTAATACTTTCATGACCCAGCTGTAAGAATAGTCATATTTTCTCGCAAGGTGTCGTGCATTTGTTCCATCATACTCTTCTACAATGCGTTGATGAAGATAGGATTCTTTTAAAACACGTTTTGGAAAAGTTAAATATTGTCCCGAATAGAAGTCGTACAGCTTTAAAGTATGCTCTAACCCTATAATTTCCACTAGCTCTCTATAAACGGTATTGAAATGCTTATTTTCCGCTTTTTCTATTTCAGAACGCATATAAACTCACTTCCTCCATTAAATCAAATTAGTGAATTAATCATTACACTTTTTGGAACGATAATCTTTTCGATTATAGAGTGGACTTTACAAGTTAAAGTCCACTACTGCTATTAGATGTGTAACAGCACATATTCCAGGACAATTACACCAGTTACTTGTGCTGCTACACACAGCTTTCTTACCTAGTTTTTGTTAATACAGAAAGCACTGCACCCAAAATCCCTATCGCTATTTCACGAAGTATTTCTTTTCTATCCACCTATGCCACCTCCTAGTAGTCGCTAGGAAGTAACATCATCTGATATGATTCACTGTCAATGCACCAAATTGTTTGGTCAATTGGAGTTGTGTATTGTAAGGTGTAAAGCCATTCACGTTTACGTTCTGGTTCTTCTTGTCGGTGCACAATTCTTTGTCTGCCATCTGCCACTGTAAGCTCAAACACTTGCAAGTAGTCTAACTTCATATCTTTGTTTCCTTGTTCTTCAATTAAACGCCACAAAATCATTTGTATTTCGGCATGTACTGTTTCATCAATTGATCTTGTCATGTACCTTTCGTGTTTTCTATTGAACATGCTTCTCTCCCTACCTTTCCAACCATCGCTCAGTTTTTTGTGGTAGTGTTCCTTCTAATAGATAGATGATGGACATCTGGTGGTCGTGCATTAAACCAATCCTATAATATTTTTTACCATCGACTTTCTCGATATCTACATATTCCAAGGCATCGATATTGTCTATCAACATCTGCATATCTTCCTCTTTGTCAAAATGATAGATACACGAATGGGATGACAAGACAAATTCATCAAAGGATTCCCCTTCATTCTGGTCTATATACCACATTAAAAATTGATGCTCTACTTCACCTACATAAAAAGAAGGCAGACGCTCATCTGCTTTTAAAGCAAGAACATCTGCCATCGTCTGAATAACCTTCATAATATGATGAACCCCCTATTTAATTTTTTCATTATTTTTAAACCATGTTTCGTAATGCTTATACTCATGTGATTCGTCCGTTACAACAACACAAATCCATTCATCTCCTTCATCTTCAACGTAGATAAAGGAATGGGCTAACAGTGGATTCGGTAATGTTTGAATCTCACCTAATGGAATCAATTCCTCGTCTACTTCATCAGGTGTTAACATAATGGATTCATAACCCACTTCATTTACTTCAACCTTCCTGTCTAATCGTTTTGACAACTCCTTTGTAAACCAAAAAACATCGTAAACGTCAGCCTTACATGTAGCCTTTTTCATTAAGTGACACAAAGTTCTCATCTCCTAAAATGATGTGGTCAAGGATTTCAATTCCCATGATCTTTCCTGCTTCTACTAGCTTTCTAGTCACTTGAATGTCCTCTTGACTAGGTTCAGGATTGCCCGATGGATGATTGTGACCTACAATGACACCAGCTGCATTTGATAGAATAGCTGGTTTCATAACCTCCCGTGGATGGACAATACTAGAGTTTAAACTCCCTATGTGACATACGTTAATCGCAGTTGGTTGGTTTTTAGTGTCCAAACAGACAACCACGAAGTGCTCTCTGTCTACATCACCTAAAAACTGTCTCATTAAATTAGCTCCATCCTGGGGTGAACCTACAACTCGATCCTTGTACATCAAGCTACATTCCTTCACCATTCTTACACTGACAATGTCAACCCGCTTAGCAGGGACATGCTTCTCCTTCTCACATACATAATCTAAAGTTAATTGCTGAAACTGTTCTTTGTAACTCATGACTTTCTCCTCCTAAAGTAAATGTAAGTAAGCCTACTCGGCTACTTCATAGAAATAATATATATTTAAGAAACAAGTAATAAACAGCATAAAAAATCCCCAACTCAACTAAATGAGTTAGGGGTGATTGATTTTGGAAAGTGATGGGAGGGATAGGAGTGACGAGTTTTAAATTTTAATGTTTATAACTATTAACTACACTCATGGTATAATATTTAAATAGTAACGTCCTATATTCTAAATAATCGACTTTTACACAGAGGAGGCCTAAATTTGAATAAAATAGCAAATAATTTAAATGATATTAATGAGTACATTATTGACTTTGAAAATAAAGCAGAGCGTAAAGGCATATGGTATAGAGGAGTTACTAATAGTGACTATAAATTAATTCCTAGCTTACAACGTGACTTACCACCAAAAACTTTACATGATGATATGAAAAATATCGAAAGAAAAATGTTTGATATCTTTAAGAATACAAATGAAATAAAAGATATGGGTTTTACAGATTGGGAACTAATGTACTTAATGCAACATCTTGGGTTAAAAACTAGATTTTTAGATTGGACTTTTAATCCTTTGGTTGCACTATTTTTTGCTACCTATAATTGGAACAAAAAACAAAATGCCCGCCTTTGGTTGTTAGATCCACATCTATTGAATAAAATCTATTTAGGAGAAGAAATTATTATTCAACCAAAACAAGAAAATTCATTTTTTGATTTTTTAGATACATATACAATAAACAATGATATCTATGCTTTAGACCATTATCAACTTAACTATGATGGCTTTAATAAAAGAATCGAAGCACAAAGCGGTGTGTTTACCCTACATTTATCAAGAAACATGCTAAGTCCAAATATATACTCATTAGATAATACTTTAGAGACTACGGCTACTATAAACAAACACAAATATAGTGACTTACCTACTTCAGATATAGTATTGAATTATATCGACATACATCCAAATGCAGCAAAAGAAATTGAACAGCATCTTTTTGAAAAAGATATTTCGATTAAAACTCTGTTCCCCGACTTACATGGAACTGTTGACTATATAAATAATATTTTCCCTAATTTCTAAATTATAACCATTAATCATAATAGCTAATAACTGAAAAGTGTCTGTCTCGAAAAATAAAAACAATAGATTTACTTTTAGATTAAAATAAGAGCTATCCCAAAAGGTTTAGCTCTTTTCCCGTTCCATTTACTTCCCCATATTTAGTTAAAACTCCACCCCGGCAGGGTAAAAAGCAGAGAACTATCTGCTCAAACTTTCGTCTAGACAAATAAGATCCCTGCTAAAGCCAGCTAAATCATATCAAATTGCTCTAAATGCGCTTAGAAATTACTCCCACTCAATCGTCGCTGGTGGCTTGCTCGTAATGTCATAGACAACACGATTCACATGGCCTACTTCAGTCGTAATACGACGAGATATTTTTTCTAACAGATCAAATGGAATATGTGCCCATTCTGATGTCATTCCATCGACAGAATGTACTGCACGAATCCCAACCGTATAATCATATGAACGTGCATCATCTGATACACCTACACTGCGGATATTAGGTAAGACAGCGAAATATTGCCAAATCGAACGGTCTAAGCCTGCAAGACGAATTTCTTCACGTAAAATCGCATCTGCTTCACGAACGATATGTAATTTTTCTTCAGTAACTTCCCCAAGTACACGAATACCTAATCCTGGTCCTGGGAATGGCTGTCTCCAAACGATACTATCTGGTAACCCTAAAGCAGTTCCTAATGCACGTACCTCATCTTTAAATAATGAACGGATCGGCTCGATTAATTTGAACTGCATGTCCTCTGGTAAACCACCAACATTATGGTGTGATTTTACCTTCTGTCCCGTTAAGCTACCACTTTCGATAACATCACTATATAACGTCCCTTGCGCTAAGAAGTCAACATCTGTTAATTTTCCAGCTTCTTCATCAAAAACGTAAATAAATTCATTACCGATAATTTTACGCTTTTTCTCTGGATCATCTACTCCAGCTAATTTACTTAAGAAGCGCTCTTTTGCATCAACCATATGAATGTTCATTTTAAAGTTTTTCATTAAAAAGCCCATGACTTCATCTGCTTCATTTTTACGTAATAAACCATGGTCTACGAAAATACATGTTAATTGATCACCAATTGCTTTATGCAATAAAGCCGCTACAACGGTTGAATCAACCCCACCACTTAGTGCGCATAACACTTTACGGTCGCCAACTGTTTCACGAATTTTTACAACTTCTGAATCGATAAAACTTTCAATCGTCCAGTCCCCTTCTAATCCGCTCACTGTAAATAAAAAGTCTTTTAAAATTTCTTTTCCATTTTCTGTTTCAGTTTTCTCAGGGTAAAACTGAATACCGTACATTTTCTTTGCCTCATTACTAAACGTCGCAACTTCTCCATTGGCAAATGTTGCATCAACTGAGAAATCAGCTGGCGCTTTTATAATTTGGTCTCCTTTTGAAGCATATACTGTACTTACATGTGCTAACATATCAGTGTTTTGTTCAATGTTTACATCTGTTATTTCATACGTACGCGCCGCTTCATGTACTACTTCTCCTCCGAACTGTTCTGCAAGTAATTGTGCCCCATAGCAAATTCCAAGTACAGGAATTCCTAAATCATAAATCGCTTCATCAATTCTATATTTGTTTTCATCATGTACATAATAAGGGCCACCTGATAAAATAATTGCTTTAGGCTCCATTTTCTTTAATGTTTCTGCCTCAACCGTATGAGGAAGTAATTCACTATACACGCCTAACTCGCGAATACTACGAGTTAATAATTGATTATATGGACTACCAAAATCAATGACAACAACTAATTCATTTTTCATCTTATCGTCTCCTCACTTACATCCTACTTGTACATTATACACAGTTTTTCTTCATTTTTGGTACAATATAGGTAAATTATTGATATTTTTTTATTTCAAACTTTCGAAAGGTTGTGACATACATATGGAAATTATCGCACACCGAGGCGCCTCTGAATTTGCACCAGAAAATACAATCGCCTCATTTAAAAAAGCAATTGAATTACAAGCCGATGCAATCGAGTTAGATGTCCGATTAACAAAAGATGGGGAACTCGTTCTAAGTCATGATTCTACAATTAAACGACTAACAAACGAAAAGGGATTCGTACATAATTATACGTTAAAACAATTAAAGTCCTTTGATTTTGGGAGTAAATTTTCCAAAAAATTCAAAGGAGAAAAAATTGCAACATTCGATGAAGCGCTTCAATTATTAAAACAAACAGATATGACACTACATATCGAATTAAAAAACGGTCCTGTCATGATGCCTCAATTAGAAGAGAAAGTGTTACAACACGTCTCCAATTATCATATGGAAGATCGTGTTATTTACTCTTCATTTGACCATAAAAGTTTGCAACATTTGTACAGGCTCGATCCGAATGTGAAACTTAGTGTCTTATTTTTCGGTAATTTAGTCGATCCGTTTTATTATATCGATCATCTTTCTTTTCCGTTATACGGGATTCACCCGAATCATTATTACGTCACGGAACAAATGGTACAAGAAGCAAAAAAACGTCATTTACAAACGAACGTTTATACTGTAAATGACATTGATTTTGCCACACATTATAAAAATATCGGTGTGGACGGGTTAATTACGAACAACCCTTCCATTTTCAAATAAAAATTCAGTACAATTTACAAAGGTTTACATGAAACACGAATCCACCCTCGATTTAGTACAGTACAATTTTAAAGTAGTCATTTCGAGGAAGCGATTCGTGTTTCAAAAGCCTTAATTTTTATACATCTAAATCCGTAATAATGGTCACATTAGGATGTTTTTGTAAAATGGATGCCGGAACTTCTTCCGTTACTTCTCCATAAATCACTTTTTTTAAAATCTCTCTCTTACGCTCACCTTGAACTAAAAGCATTATTTGCTTCGCATCCATAATAGTACCGAGCCCCATCGTTAATGCCTCAGTCGGTACTTCATCAATCGAATCAAAGAATCTTGCATTTACTTCACGTGTATTTTCCGTCAACGTAACGATATGTGTACGAGATTCAAATGAAGTACCCGGTTCATTAAAACCGATATGTCCATTCTCTCCAATACCTAAAACTAAAAAGTCTAAATTTCCTGCTTCTTGTATATGTTTTTCATATGTTATACATTCTGCATCAAGATCCTCTGCTAAGCCATTCGGTAAAAATGTATTCATTCTTTTTGTATCCACATGATTATATAATTTATGTTGCATATAATAACGATAACTCGCCGGATGGTCCGGTGCTAAACCTACATACTCATCTAAATTAAATGCCAATGCATTTTTAAATGAAATGTCACCATTTTGATAACTTTCAATTAATAATTTATACATTCCTTCTGGTGTAGAACCTGTCGCCAACCCTAAAATAGGTGCCACTGTATTTTGTAAAACGTCTACAAACATTTCTTTCGCTTTTATGCTTAATGCTTCTTTGTTTTCAACTTTTATAATATTCATTTTCCCACCTCAAATAGTCTAAATAACAATATCTTATTTACACCGTATTTTATCATACGGAAGTACTAAATGACTAATGAGAAGTTAATATTTTTCATGACTCTTTTGTGAATCGCTTACATTTATTGAAAATTGTCAGAAAATTAGATATGATGACTATACAAAGAAGAGATCATACTTATTAATTAAAGGAGCGTTTGCTTATGACTACTGACAACGCTATAACGATAGAAGAAAAAATTGGACAACTTTGTTTTGTACGTTTTAATGAAAATCATATAAACGAAAATATCACCCATTTAGTATCAAACCACCATATCGGTGGTGTCTTATTAACGAATGAACTATTTGAAAAGCCTAAACAAGTCCATCATATAACTGATTATTTACAGCGCTATGCAGGAGTTGGAAGGCCTTTATTCATCGGCATAGAAGGAGCAGAACACCCGCTAACATTATATGGGATGACGCAGCCAATTCCACATACTACGATGGAACAATTGAATAATCGCTTATACACAAAACAGCAAGCAGAATTGTATGGGAAAGAATTACGTGCGGTTGGAATTAATACAATTATTGCACCAAATGTACGATTCGATGATAATAATGCTAAACCATTTGTTGATCTGTTCCGTCCGAAAATGCAACATGCGATTGCTGCGATGGAAGGATACAAAAAAGCGGTCGTACAATCTATTCCAAATGTTGATGCAATCATTGAATATATTGCCGTATCTAATGCGTCAAACAAAGGACGAATTCGCTTATATGTGGATAAACTGTTAAAAAATACTTCTGCACTTTTTCTGC
The DNA here is from genome assembly GCF_037072005.1 of Pseudogracilibacillus sp. SO10305. Taxonomy (NCBI): domain Bacteria; kingdom Bacillati; phylum Bacillota; class Bacilli; order Caryophanales; family Bacillaceae; genus Pseudogracilibacillus; species Pseudogracilibacillus sp. SO10305. The sequence continues at coordinate 25,258 of NZ_JAXHDE010000019.1, forward strand.
AAGGGGATTCCATCCACTTTAAAAATAATATTGCTTTATTACGGGAGACGTTCGGATTTGACGGTTTAATCGTTGCCAACTTTCACTCTGCGAACGTGACAGCGAATGACCTAATTGAAGCACTACATGATGGAGCAGATGCCTTTATCATACATGATAATTATGAAAAACAATTAATACTATTAAACGAACTTACCGAACATGCGAAGGACGGCACTATATTAGAAACGCGTTTAGAAAATGCCGTTCATAGATTGTTAGAATTAAAACAATCGGACGGATTCGGAACGATTTATCCTTACGACCGTGATGCATTTCGTCAACGAATGTTTGCGCAGCTAGTGGAAACTGCGAATAATTTGCATAAATAAAGTATAATTCCGCATAGGAACACGGAGATCGTGATGAATTTGCGGAGATATCTCATAATTTCGCAAGTGAACACGATAATCACGACGAACTTGCGGATATAACCTATAATTCCGCAAGTGAACACGATAATCGAGGCGAACTTGCGGATATAACCTATAATTCCGCAAGTAAAAGCGATAATCGAGGCGAACTTGCGGATATATATCATAATTCCGCAAGTGAACACGAAAAACGCGACGAACTTGCGGATATATCTCATAATTCCGCAAGTAAACAACAAAATCACGACGAACTTGCGAATATAACATATAATTCCGCAAGTGAACACGATAATCGAGGTGAACTTGCGGATATATCTCATAATTCCGCAAGTGAACACGATAATCGAGGTGAACTTGCGGATATATCTCATAATTCCGCAAGTGAACACGATAATCACGACGAACTTGCGAAGATAAGCAACACTACATTCACCATATCATAGCACGTTCTAAAAAATAATCATTCAGATTAGGGTAAACGAAAATTTCGGTTCAATTTTACCGTTTTTATTTATCCTAATCTTTTTTCATGGATAAAATTTAGACGGATTGTTTACTGTAGTAGCGCATTCCACGATACATGCCACATACACGGCCGGATCTATCTGTTTCAAATGTAATATATTTCTCATCTGGAAGGCGAAATAAGTTATGGGCCACTTGTGTTGTCGCAATATACTCATGTTGCACACGCAAATATAAACGATTGTTTTCTATACAGACTTCTATCTTTTGTCCTTCACCAGAGTCATACATCCCTTCATACTTTATTATATGTTCGTACGTCGAAATCATTTTTGGCTCCTCATCATTTGGAGATAATTGTAAAATTTCCGCCACGATTTTTTTCACTAATAATTCTGTCGGTACTTCAGCAATATTTGTTAAAACAGCAATCGTCAAACCAGCGCTCTTCACTATGCTCATAAAGGAAGACACTCCCTTCATTCCTCCACCATGCCCAACAAGTGTTTCGCCATAGATATTATAAGTTAAGAGCCCATATCCGCAATGAACCCCATGCGGACTTTTAATCTCGGGCTGCATCATTTGTTTCATACTTTCCTCGTTTAAAATTGCTTCCCATCGACGGTTCCACCATTCTGGAAAATTTCCAAGTAACGCATTATATTTATGTTGTGCAAAAGTCAGCAGCTATTTTTTCTATTTGTTTCTTCATCTTTATTTCTCCTTATAAAAAACACCATCGCTAAAATTTACGATGGTGTCTGTTTCTTATAAAATTTTACTTAAAAATGATTGAAGTCGTTCACTTTTCGGCTGTTCAAAAATTACTTCTGGATCTCCTTCTTCCATCACAATTCCTTCATCAATGAAAATTACCCGGTCGCCAACTTCGCGGGCAAAACCCATCTCGTGTGTGACGACGACCATTGTCATACCCTCTTGTGCTAATTCTTTCATTACCGCAAGTACTTCCCCTACTAACTCCGGGTCTAGTGCTGATGTTGGTTCATCGAATAACATTACTTTCGGATTCATCGCAAGCGCTCTAGAAATTGCTACACGCTGTTTTTGTCCGCCTGACAAACTACTAGGATACACATTCGCTTTATCAGACAAACCGACTTTTGCAAGTAATTCCTTTGCTTTTTCTTCCGCTTCCTCCTGAGATTGACCAAGTACTTTCATCGGTCCAAGAGTAATGTTTTCAAGCACTGTTTTATGTGGAAATAAATTAAAATGTTGGAATACCATGCCCACTTTTGATCGTACTTTTGGTACATTCGTTCGAGTATCCGTTATTTCTTCTCCATCAATCGTAATCGAACCAGATGTTACGTCCTCCAATAAATTTAAACAACGTAAAAAGGTACTTTTCCCTGAGCCCGATGGTCCGATGACACATACGACTTCTTGTGGCTTTATTTTATTAGAAATCCCTTTAAGTACTTCGTGATTTCCGAATGATTTATGTAAATTATCTACTGTAATCATTATACATCAAGCTTCCTCTCTATACGTCTTAAAATAATACTGGCAGGAATCGTAATAGCTAAATAAAATAACGCAACCATTAAAAACGGTTCAAAATATGTAAAGGTTGAATTCGCATACGCTCGCCCTTCATACAATAGCTCCCCGACCGCAATCGCTGAGAATAATGACGTATCTTTTAAACTAATAATAAATTGGTTTCCTAATGGCGGAATCATCCTTCTTAATGCTTGCGGCCAAATAATGTACCACATCGTTTGAGATTTTGTTAGACCGATAGAATCTCCAGCCTCAAACTGGCCTTTATCAATAGACTCGACACCACCACGAACAATTTCGGCAATATATGCACCAGCATTTACAGCAATTGCAATAATCGATGCGGTAATTTTGTCTAAGTTGATATCTAATAAGTCCGACAATCCGAAATAAATAAATAAAATTTGTACTAAAATTGGTGTTCCACGAATTACTTCTACATAGACAGTGGAAATACCGAATATAAGTTTGTTTTTAGATATTCTACCTAAACCTGCAAATGCACCAATAACAAAACCGATGGAAATACCGACAACGGTTATAATAAAAGTGTATTTTAATCCTTGTAATAAACTAGGTAAAACATTTATAATATGCTCCACTGTTATACACCACCTTCATCTGTTATATTTCGACAGAAAAAAGAGGTCGGACAATGATATTGAAAATAGATATGTCCCAACCTCTTCTCCTTTTTACGTACCTTCTGGTCTTTCTCCAAACCATTCTTCATAAATATCATCATATGTGCCATTCTCTTTTAATGTCTGTAAAGCATCGTTAAATTGATCTCTCAACTCAGAATCTTTAGGGAATGCAATACCATAGTCTTCCCCTGTTAACTTTTCACCGACAGTAACTAATTTATTATCTGCCTCTTTTTCTGAATAGAATAGTACGTTCGGTAAGTCATATAAAACCGCATCTGCACGGCCTGCTAGGACATTTTGGTATCCTTCAATGATTTGTGGGAATGCTTCCACTTCCGCATCTGTATTTTCTTTTAAGTATGTTTCAGACGTAGAACCTGTACGAGTAGCAATCGTTTTGCCGTCTACATCATCAATGGATTGAATCTCATCATTGTCATCTGTAACAGCTAAAATTAAACCAGCCTCATAGTACGGATCCGTAAAATCAATTGATTTTTCACGTTCCTCTGTAATAGTCATTCCAGCGATTGCAATATCGAACTTACCAGAACTAATTCCAGCTACGATTCCATCGAACTCTAATGTTTCAAATTCGATGTCTACGCCCACCTCTTCTGCAAGCGCTTCAATTAAATCGATATCAAATCCTACTAAATCACCTGATTCTTCATCAATGTACTCAAATGGTACATATCCATTGTCTGTTGCTACGACGTATGTATCTTTGTCGCCTCCACCACCGTTATTATTTGTAGCGTCATTCGCATTACTATTCGCGTCATTGTTTCCACCACAAGCAACTAAAACGGCTACCATGATTCCTAGTAAAATAGATAAAACTATTTTTTTCATAATTAGCCCCCTATTTGTTTATTAAAAATTATTATAGCACAATTACGTATTAATAAAAGAAATTTTCTGTATATTTAAACAAATCTAGTAATGAAATACCTCTTCCAAATAGCGTAATGATGTCGTTCTTATCCCTTTTAAAAAAATCTCATTTTTTATAAAACTTTTCCTAAAAATGCTTTCGTTCGTTCATTTTTTGGTGCTTGGAAAATTTCTTCTGGGGTTCCTTCTTCTGCTAAATAACCACCATCAATAAATAACACACGATCGGCTACTTCTCTAGCAAACCCCATTTCATGTGTGACGACAATCATCGTCATTCCTTCCTCCGCTAACTCCCGCATAACGTCTAATACTTCTTTTACCATTTCCGGGTCTAATGCAGAGGTCGGCTCATCAAACAACATGATTTTCGGTTTCATTGCTAATGCCCTTGCAATTGCAACACGTTGCATTTGTCCACCAGAAAGTTGTTCCGGATAATTATAGGCTTTATCCGATAAACCTACTTTTTCTAATAATTCAAATGCTAGACGTTCTGCTTCTTTCTCAGCTGTTTTTTTAATTTGGCGTGGTGCAATCGTAATATTTTGTAGTACTGTCATATGAGGAAATAAATTAAATTGTTGAAACACCATCCCTACATTCGTTCGTAGTTTATTAATATTTGTATGTGGATCGTTCACTTTTACCCCATCAATATAAATCGAGCCATCTGTTATTTCCTCTAACAAATTGATACAACGAAGAAACGTACTCTTTCCAGAACCACTGGCACCGATGACACAAATCACTTCTTTTTCTTTGACGTTATAATCAATTCCCTTTAATACTTCGAGGTCACCATATGATTTTTTTAAGCCTGTAATTTTTATCATCTTTTTCACCTTCCTATCATCGATGGCTTAATTTCCGCTTCTTTTTTGGAACATAACTCGTGCTGTATCGTTTTTCTACATAAGCAACAATTTTCGTTACGACCCATGTTAAACATAAGTATAAAATTGCCGCAAAAATATACGGTTCCCACGGGCGGAAAGTTGCTCCTTGCACTACTTTCGCTGCGAATAAAATGTCATTTGCTGCAATTACTGTCACTAAGGAGGAATCTTTTAATAATGCAATCAATTCATTGCCTAATGGAGGCACCATTCTTCTCAAAGCTTGAGGCAAAATTATATGTTTCATCGCCATCCCATGTGGCATTCCTAATGAACGAGCCGCTTCCATTTGTCCTTTATCTAACGATTGGATTCCGGCACGAATGATTTCCGCTGTATATGCACCACAGTTTAACGAAAGTGCGAGAATACCAGATACGAAGAATCCTAATGATTTCCCGAAAATGGTCGGAATAACCGCTAAATGAATAAGTAATATTTGCACTAATAATGGTGTCCCACGAAAAAAGTCGATATATAATTTACTCGGATAATAAAATATTTTTCGTTTAGACATTTTTCCTATCCCAAAAATAAGACCTAGTATAATACCGATTGTGTAACCAATCACTGTTAACGCAATTGTTACGCCGACACCACGAATAAATAGTTCACGATAATTCCAAATGACATCTAAACGAATATTGTCCAAAAATTCCATTGTATGCACCCCCTACCGATCATCAAAAATGAAACAAAAGAGCTAGGTTAACCAGAGAATGAACAAATTGTCTCTCTGTCCTAGCTCTCCCATGTTACTCTACTTCAATTCCGGTAATTTCTTCTAATTTTCCACTATCTTTAATCTTTTGAATCCCTTCATTTAGTAATTCACGTAATTCGTCATTTCCTTTTTTCACCATCAAGCCATAATTTTCTTTTTCAAAACTATCATCTTCTACTGTTTTTAAATCTACATCTGGATTGTTTTTTAAATATTCATTTACAGTTGAGTTGTCTCCGACAGATGCTTCTGCATTGCCATTTAACATTTCACTAATCGCAAGTGGCATCGATTCTGTCGCAACGATATTCGGACTCGTCTCTCCTAATAATTCTTGTACAACAATATGCCCTGTCGTACTCATTTGTGCAGAAACTTTCTTATCTTTTAAATCATTAAAACTTGTTACATCGCTATCTTCTGGCACTAAAATAAGTTGATTAGCAATATAGTACGGGTCTGTGAAATCAAATTCTTTTTCTCTTTCCTCTGTAATCGTAATCGAAGAAACCGCAAAATCTACTTCCCCGTTGTTTACAGCTGGAAATAACGGATCCCAACCGATATTTTTATATTCCACTTCAAAACCCATTTCTTCTGCAATTGCATCGACTATTTCGATATCAATCCCGACAATATCACCAGCATCATCGATATATTCCATCGGTGCATATGCGGCATCTGTTCCGACAACATACGTATTTCCATCACTTTCTCCACCGTTATTGTCCGCATTCGCATTCGTGTTTGCGCTTTCATTGTTGCCGTTGCCACAAGCCATTAATAATAATGCCAAACTTCCTAATAAACATACAAAAACATAAGAACGAAAACTTCGCTTCACTTTTATATCCCCCTTTTTATTTTGTTATATAACAACTAATTGAAAAAGAAAGCGTTAGTTAAAATTATTATACTTGAATAATGATTTCTCTTCAAATAATATTTTAAATTTTCAGATTTCAACATCTCCTTGGAATCAAAATTTACTCTATGTTTGGAAATGTATACACTGTTATACCATAGTTTTCTGTATAAGTTTATGAATGTTTCTATTGAGTCAATAAATGTATGACTTTCCACCTTATATTTCAGCCGTATTCTATAGTTTACATCCCTCACCTAATTTTTAGCACCGATCAGCAAAAATTTTCGTAACGTAATTTTATACAAAATATATACGTTTTTAAATCTTCTTTTCTGGAATTCTCGTAATCATTTTGTTACGCTTAAAGATGCACATTTTTTACATAGTAGGAGAAGACAACATGTATAGAAAAATTATTATGACACTACTCATGGCAATTTTATTAATCGCCTGCACAAATGACGTAGTAACGAACGAAAACGAAAGTAATAACGAAAACAATGTACCTATGGAACAAAATGAATCAGGGGAAGTTGCTGAAAGTGAAACGAATAAGAAAGAAAAAACATCTACGCAATCAGATAAAAAAGCGCAAAAACTAGATGATTTAACCGTCCACTATATGGATGTTGGTCAAGGAGACGCAACATTATTTCAAGTAAAAGATAAAGATGAAACGTACCATATTTTATATGACACGGGAGACTGGAAAGGAAATGAAGTCGTTCCTTATTTAAAAGATCTAAAGGTCGATTATATCGACATCATTATAATTAGCCATCCACATGCAGACCATATCGGTCAATTACATAAAGTTTTAGATCAATTTGATGTCGGAGAAGTATGGATGTCAAGTAATACTGCACAATCGGAAGTTTATAATAAAGCGGTAGAAGCGATCGTGAAGAGCGATGCAGACTTTGACGAACCTAAAGCAGGAGACGTATTTGATATTGGCCCATTGCAATTAACTATTTTACATCCAGCTAATGTAACGGGAAATTTAAATGAAGATTCTATTTCATTCCACGCACAATACGGTGACATATCCTTTTTATTTACGGGAGATGCTTCTAAAACAGAAGAAAAGATTATGTTAGAAAATGACTTACCTATAGAAGCGACTGTTTTACAATTAGGTCATCACGGTTCCAATACATCCAGTGATCCTAAGTTTGTTGAGGAAGTAAACCCTGAAATTGCTATTTACAGTGCGGGGATCGATAATAAATATGGTCATCCACATGAAGAAGTCATCGATCTATTTGCCACCAAAGATATTCCTTTATATGGAACAGATACATATGGAAACATCGTGATCAAAACGGATGGGAAAACATATGAAGTGGATAAAGGAAAGAAAAAGAAACAAAAGCAAACTGAAAAAGAAAAGAAGAAAGCTGCCTGTATTAATATCAATGATGCTTCAAAAGAAGAATTAATGGAAATTATTCATATTGGAGATGTGAGAGCAGATGCCTTAATCGAGCACCGTCCATATACGTCTGTAGAAGACTTATCTATCATTGATGGAATTGGTCCAGGAAGAATTTCTGATATAATAGAAGAAGGGAAAGCATGTATAGAGGAGTGATAATATGTTCGGTATATTAGATCGGTTTGAAGATCAATTAGCTGTCATTTTAATTGAGTCCGTTGAAGAGGAGCACATTGTTGACAAAGCTACCTTACCTGATGGTAGTGATGTCGGGACGGTTTTTGATGTGGAGAAAATGGAAGAAACATATTCCATCCTATCAATTAATGTCGAAGAAACGGAGAATAGAAAACAAAGAGCTCAACAAGCCTTACATGCATTACATAAAAAGAAAAAAAGAAGTAAATTTAAACGTTGAACGATTATAAAGGAGTGAAAACATGCCAAAAAATAAATGGGACGAACAATTTCAACAAAATAAATATACGTACGGAAAAGAAGTAAATAAGTTCATTAAAAGTAAATGTGATTTATTTCCAGATAACAGTAATATTGCTTGTTTTGCAGAAGGCGAAGGAAGGAATGCCGTTTATTTAGCAAAATTAGGCCATGATGTTACGGCATATGATCTATCTTCTGTCGGGTTAGAACATGCCTCGATATTAGCGAAGGAAAATGGGGTATCGATTCAAACAGTGGAAGCCGATTTAATTGATATGGAGTTGGATCGTAATAAATATGATGGTGGTATCATGGTGTTTGGGCATGTTCATGATGCTAACCAGAAGCAGTTTATTAACAATATGATCCATGCAATTAAACCTGGTGGCTATTTCATTTTTGAAGTATATTCCAAAGCACAAATCGATTATGATACAGGTGGGCCTGGACTCGTCGATATGTTGTATGATCCAAAGGTTATTTTAGATATTATCCGTCCACATAAATGTGTTCATTTTTATTATGGAGAGGCAAAACGTATTGAAGGATACCGTCATACAGGCGTTGGCCATGTCATTCAAGTTGTCATTCAAAAATAATGTGTGAAACAAATACGGGTAAAAAGTAGGAAGCACGATAAAGATGATAAGTTGACCGGACAAAACTTATCGTCTTACGTGCTTCTTACTCTATCTTCTTATGTAAGTGACTGATAAATGTATACTCCACTTTCTATTGTCCGCTCACATCTACCTTCATGACGAACATATTCCATATGTGCAACAGCCTCACCAATCGCAAATTGATAATCATACACAGATAACTCATACGGAAATAGAATATCACACATATCAAAAACCGTTATCCCATTTTTCATTGCATCATACGTTTTCTCGATCCGTTCTTCGTGATGTGCCCAAATCTCATCTATTCGCGTATATACATCTTCAAATGGTTCTCCATGTGATGGAATTACATATGAAATATCAAGTTTTTTAATTTTTTCTAAGGAAGTCTTATACGATAACAAGGGATTTTTCTCCCCATAAAACCAATACGCAATATTCGGAGTAATTTTCGGCAAAACATGATCGGTCGATAATAATACTTTTGTTTCCGGTTCATATAAACAGACGAGCCCCTCTGCATGTCCAGGTGTTGCAATGATATCATACGTATAATCCCCTATGTTAATCGTTTCTCCATCTCGTAAAAACTGTTGAACAGTCGGAGTTGGCTCCACAATATTTGTCGTCTTTCGTATCAATTGAATAATTTTTTCCGCCATTTGCTCTGGTACGGCGAAAGTATGATAATCTCGTTGCAATAACGGAATTGCTTCTTCTTGCCATATAGTTTGCATTGCTTTTGCATCGATTTCTGACATATAGACTGGTGCATTTGTTTGTTTTTGTAAAACACCAGCATAACCAGTATGGTCGGGATGCAGATGTGTTAATATAATTTTCTCTACATCCTTTCCAAGCAATTTTTCTTGCCATATTTTCTTCGCTTGTTCGTCATGTAAACCAGTATCAATTAGCGTATATCCCGTAGCACCTTTTACTAAAAAACAATGGACATGGTCTAATCGAAATGGCAATGGAATCGTAATTTTTTGTATCCCTAATTTCTCGAATATTACTTCATTCTTCACAAAGCATATCTCCCTCTATCTGTCTTTCCTCACTTACTACTGACTGTTGATAAGAAAACCATTCCGCTAACTCCATAGCATCCTCTATTTCCATATGTGAAACCGTATAATGTGTCCCTAAACCACTAGAACCAATTAAAGATAAATGGGCACTCATCAATCCATCTTTCTTTTGCCATGGATGTGCGGTTAGTTTAAGTGATTGTATACGTCGTTTATACGTCATTACAGTTACTCTATCAAATAAACGGCGAATTTGAAATGTAAGGCTTTTTCCTTCTGTTTGTACACGAACATCTTTATAACCCATATTTCCATACCAACCTAATAAAACAGCAAGTAAGGCCGGAATCCACGCGAACGATGGGAAGAAATATAGTAAACCACTGAAAATGATCATTGGAAAAATAAATAGTTTAACAATAAAATATTTCCGACTTCGATTTGGTAAACGTATCGCATCTTTCTGCAATTCAATAACATGGTCTTCCATAAATGTTTGCAAAAATTGCGTCACTTCTTTTTTATGGATTAAAGGAAATAATACTGGAAATGCTTCTGTTCGGTCAAAAGAACCTCCCGCAACAACTGCATATATTTTTACAAAACCGAGCGGTTGCCGAATCAAACTTTGTTCCAAACCGATCGCCTGAATTCGATCAAACGGAATCGTCAGTTCTTTCGTTTCGATTAATCCACGTTTAATAAATAATTCTTTCTCTCTTTTTTCAATTGTAAAGTTGCCGTATTTAATCATCGTTCCGGCAATACCTAATACCCATAATCCAACTAAAAAAAGACAAATAGCTACGACAAGAAAGATGATACTTAATGTCACAACAAATTGAAATGTTTTGTTTAACGCTGATGTAGGAATTACTTGTTCTAGTTGCGGACCGAAAGCTAACACGGCAAGTATCATAAATCCGATACTCCCGGAAGTAGAGCCTGCGATAAATAAATTTTTCCACGTCACTTTTTTCGTCGATAGTGTTGTCGCTTCCTCTTTATTTTCTGTCGAAGATTCTTCTCTTGAATCTGTTGAAGATTTTCCTTTTTGAATTACATTTCGTAAGGCGGTTGCATCCGTTACTTTTACTGCACTTAATGCAACTTCTGCTCCTCCACTACTACTAGCCGTATCTATTTGCATATTTGTCAATTTGAAAAGTCGGTGTATCAAGTTCGCGGTCATATCAATTTTATGGATACGGTAAAATGAAATAAATCGTTTCTTACGGATGAAAACACCTTGCTCTATCCTCAGTTCATCTTCATACACATAATACGTAAATCTCCACCATGATAACATACTATATCCGATCAAAAATAAAATGAAAGCCCCACCGAAAAGTAAAAATGCAATAAAAGATTCTTTCATCGTAACGATAAAACCGATCCCTAAACCAAACACCGTCTCTTTCAGTGCAAGTGTAAACCGAAAAATAATGGCTGCTGGGTGTAAGCGACGTCGTTTTGTAAATGAATGACCATTATGTTGTTCATCATGCATTTGTGCAGTTGTCTCTGTTCCATCATGCTTATACGTCATAATCATCTACCCTCGCTAATGTGGAAATTTTATCACGTAAATCTTCTGCATCCGCACCATTCAATGCTGGTATATAATGCGTCGTTGCAGCAGTTGAGATAGATACCGTCGCTAAGTCATACTTCTTTAAAATTGGACCTTGTTCTGTATCAACATGTTGTACTCGTATCATCGGGATCAATGTTCGTTTGACAATTAAAATCCCGTGCTGAATATAAATTTCTTGCTCAAAAATTTCATAACGCCATCTTTTATAACGCAATGTTGGAATGAGTATGATGAATACGTAAATCGCCATTATCCCCAAAACAACAGTAATAACGGTATATAGGTAAGGAAATGAAAATATAAATGTTATGATGCCCCATGCAATAATAAACATCCAAAAAATAATGACATATATTGCCGCATGAATTCTCCAAACTTTGACAGCGTCCTGCGCAATTTCATGTAATGGTTGTTCTCTCACGATAGTTCCCTCCAGTTCCTTTAGTTTATCATACAAATAAATGGCACATCATCATTTTATAAAAAGATTACTAACTATAATATGTTACATCCGAGGTACATGTCTGTTTTAAAAACAAAATAAAAAACGGTATGATTCAACATAACCGTTTTATCGTTGGAATTCATTTTATTTTAGTATGTCTATTTTATCTAATATCAATCGAATTTTTATGATGAGACAGTAAAGGTCCAGACGACGAACATCATACTAATGATCCCCCACATTGTAGCTCCCACTAACCACCAAATTACTGGTTTCGTTACCCTTTGTTTCAGTTCTAAATTTTGTTCGTGCTCGATCGCTAAGGCAATTCTTTTTTCCATACTCTTTTTCATCGACATAAGTACAATAAATCCTACTACGGTAAAACTTGTCATTACCCAAAATAAAAAAGTCACTTTTAAACCGCCTCTTTCATCATGTATCTTTTTAAAAATTTTTACGTGTACCCAGTAAAAACTTTTACAACATGCACTTCATTCCTTCATGAGTAGAAATAAATCCTAATTTTTCATAAAATCGATGTGCATCTTCACGTTGTTTGTCTGTCGTAAGTTGTACCATACCACATTTCTCAGTTTTGGCAATCGATATAGCTTCTTTAAACAATTGTTCCCCGATCTTTTTCCCGCGGTACGTTCTATCAACACGTACTCCTTCAATTTGTGCACGTTTCATCCCTAGCCTTGCTAAGCCAGGAATAATGGTTAATTGCAAACAACCGATAATTTTCCCATCTTCCACAGCAACAATAATTTGATTCCCATTCTGTTTCTCTATTGCATGAAATGCTTCATAATATTCTGCAGGAATTGGATCTTCAAAACGTTCACGATGTGAGCCTAATGCATCATCAGCAAGTAAACGAACAATCTCATAGACATCATCCTTCGTCGCTTCACGAAATTTCATCCTTACCACTCCATTTCATTCATTGATCAAACAAAATCAACATCGGAAAATAATTATCATTCCCTAGAATGAATGTATGTATGTAAAATCGTAAGTAATTGAAAAATAACACTTTGAAACTTTGTCTTATAAAAGCGTGTAATCATCTATCCGATTTATTCTATTATATATTATAACAAATCGTTACAGAACATCACTACTATTTTTTCTTTTACCCATTAAAAAAACCCTCCCCCATAAAAATGGGACAGGGTTTGTAAAGCATTATTTATTTTTGACGATTACGGCGTTTTTGGAAGTTTCCTTTTCCACCACGGCGTTCGCCACCGCGTCGCTCGCCGCCACGACGACTATCTCCACGGCCACCTTTTGAACGGTTACCGTAAAAACGTTTGCCGCCACCTTTACGGCCTTTTGGACCTTTAGAGCGAGTATTTTTCACGCTAATCGGTTGAACAGATGAAATAGTTACTGGAACATCTTTACGTTCCTTCGTTAACATTTTTAATGCAGCAGATACAACAGAAATTGAATCATGATCATCCAATAATTCCGTCGCTGTTTGATGGAATGATTGTAAATCTTCATTTTCAATTAGTTTTAATAATTTTTCTGCTGTAGCTTGTTGTTTTCCACGTGCCGCTTCTTGATTTGTCGGTGGAACCATACGTTTCATCTTACTTTTCGTTACTTCTTCGATTAAACGTAAATGTGGCATTTCACGTGGTGTAACAAATGAAATTGCCTCACCCGTACGTCCTGCACGACCTGTACGCCCAATACGGTGTACATAGCTTTCTGGATCTTGTGGAATGTCGAAGTTGTAAACATGTGTCACACCTGAAATATCAAGTCCACGTGCCGCAACATCTGTCGCCACTAAGATTTCAATTCGTTCGTTTTTAAATTTATTTAACACGGACATTCTTTTTCCTTGTGTTAAATCCCCATGAATTCCTTCTGCACGGAATCCACGTACTTGTAAACCGTCCGTAATCTCGTCTACACGTTTTTTTGTACGTGTAAATACAATGGCAAGTTTCGGCGAATAAATATCTAAATGGTTTGTCAATGTGTCGAATTTAAAACGCTCAGGTACTTCCATGAATGTTTGTTCGATATTTTCAACCGTCATTTCTTTCGCTTTCACTTTAATTTCTGTCGGATCATTCATCAATGTCGTTGCGATTTCGCGAATCTCTTTCGGCATCGTCGCTGAGAACAATAATGTTTGGCGTTCTTCGGGAATTGCTTTTAAAATATCTTTAATATCATCGATGAAGCCCATGTTTAACATTTCATCTGCTTCATCTAACACCGCTACTTTAATATCGTGTAATTTAATTGTACGGCGATTTAAGTGGTCTAATAAACGCCCTGGTGTTGCAACAACGATTTGTGGACGATCTTTTAATGCTCTAATTTGACGGTCCATTTGTTGTCCACCATATACTGCTAATGAACGAATTCCTTTACTCTTTCCTAAACGGTTTAACTCGGCTGCAACTTGAATTGCTAACTCACGAGTTGGTGCAACAACTAATCCTTGTACACCTTTTTTCCCTGTTTCGAAATTTTCGATCATCGGAATTCCGAATGCTGCTGTCTTTCCTGTTCCTGTTTGTGCTTGCCCAATCACGTCTTTTCCTTGTAGTGCGTGTGGGATTGTTGCGGCTTGAATTGGTGTTGCTTCTTCAAAGCCCATTGATTCTAATGCGTTTAATACGACATCAGAAACTTGTAATTCACTAAATTTAGTCATTACTTATTACCCTTCCTTTTTCTGTAAAATTGTTTACATTTAAGGAAACCTTTTCTCATGATAATTATGTTCAACAGTGCAATTCCCGTTTGAACTATTAAACATCTCATTATTTTTTATTTGAATGTCATTTCTTTAAAAGTATTCAAAGGCTTCCTCCACATGGATTTATGCCCAATTCCATTTCATGTATCAATGCAACTTTTCAATTATACCATATAACGAACAATAATGGGGGATTGTTACAATTATTTATTCCGTTTATTTCCTTTTCTCTAAAATAGTTGTATAAATTAACTGCAAAATTCCATAAAATATATTATACTTACACTCAATTAGTCGAAATATTAAAGGAGTATAGAACATTGCGATTTCCGCCATTTAATCCATATATAGCAGTCATCATAGGGGTCATTGCAGTTTCTACGTCAGCTATTTTTGTGAAATTAGCTAGTGGAGCACCTGCAGGGATCATCGCTTTTTATCGCTTGTTTTTTTCTGTCATATTAATGTTACCCATCATTTTATTAAAATATAACGATGAATGGAAATTAATTCAAAAGAAAGATTGGATACTTGCGACATTTTCAGGTGTCTTTTTAGCGTTACATTTTATTCTTTGGTTTGAATCATTAAATTATACATCTGTTGCAAGTTCCGTCGTATTAGTTACATTACAACCGGTCTTCGCTTTCATCGGAACATATTTTTTCTTTGGAGAACGGTTTGCCCCAGCCGCAGTTATAAGTATGCTGATTACGTTAATTGGAAGTTTTATTATTGGATGGGGAGATTTTCAAGTAAGTGGTTTAGCGTTATTTGGAGATATCCTGGCATTACTAGGGGCAGTCACTGTTACAGGATACTTTTTATTAGGGCAACAATTACGTAGAAGATTATCACTAATGATGTATACGTTCTTAGTGTATGGAATTAGCTCCATCACTTTACTTTTATACAATCTGATCAAAGGGGATGCGTTTTTCCCGTACTCTATGGACATTTGGGGTTGGTTTATAGCTTTAGCCATCATTCCAACTTTCTTAGGACATTCGTTATTTAATTGGGCTTTAAAATGGTTAAGTACTTCAACCATTTCCATGGGAATTGTATTCGAACCAATCGGGGCATCGATTTTAGCTTATTTCATTTTAGGCGAAAAAATAACATCAAGTCAATGGCTCGGAGGAACGGTCGTTATTTTTGGGTTATTCCTTTTTATTATGAGTACAACGACGAAAAAAAATGTAACGATTTCCCATCGGGGTGGTCCCCCATTAAAAAAGTAAAAACAGGCTTGAAATAGTTTCAGCCTGTTTTTTTATGTGTCTTTTTTTAAAAAGCCTAACACCATTTGATTTAGCACATCTTTATCATGACCAAGACAAATTAGATGGCTCGATTCTTCAAAGAAGACGATTTCCTTGTCTTCAGATCCAATCTCTTCTTCTAGTGCGTATGCAACTTGATATGGAACCATTCCATCCTGCTTTCCTTGTGCAATAAACACCGGTGTCGTAATTTCTTCCAAATAATCTTTCGTTTTATTTACTAATTTCATGAATTCAATGTTTGCACTTAATGGTACAGTGCCAAATTTACTTTTATAGTGACGATATATTTCATTTTCTTCTAATTTGCCTTTAAAACTATCTCCAATTACTTCTGCCACATATTGACTTAAATGTCTGAATGACAAATACTTTCTAGCTGTTGCAAGTAAAACTAGTTTATCTACTTCAATTGTTGCCGCTAAATAAGCTGCAATCATTCCTCCCATTGAAAAACCAATAACATATACTTTATTACACGCTTGTTTTAACTCTTCTAGTGCCCTTGTCGCATCTTCCAGCCATACTTCATAAGAGACATCTTTCAAATCTAATTGTTCGCCATGACCAGTTAATGTAGGTACGACAATGTTCCAATCTGTTTGTTCTACTAAATATTCTCTTAGCGGTTCTACTTCGTATGGTCCACCAGTATATCCGTGAATGATTAAACAACCTATCATCGTTGATCACCTAGCTTTTTGTATGAATTTTAAGTAGTACGAAAACTGCGAACTAAATCATTTAATTGTTTTATCACTGGAGAAACTTGTTGAACAGTGTCTGCAAATTGTCCAACTGTTTGTAACATTTTTTGAATATCGACTTGCCCATCCTCATTCATAAATTGCTGAATCATTTTGCTTTCCATTTGTTGATTCATTTCATCTGTTGAAACTGGAATCGTATTTTCTTGTAACGGTATTTCACGTCCACTCCTCACCTCTTGTCGTTCCATATGACAAGTAGCACAATATGGGGCATGCATTGCAAATGGACATGGGTGGTGATAATAAAGGGAATGTGGCGTCCAATATGATTCATATTCCATCGTAAACACCTCTTTCAAACGTAATAAACGTTGATACAATATATGTTTACGATATATAAACGTGAAGGAGGATTCTATCTTTATTTTAGCGTGAAAAGGATAAAAAAAACAAGCTACAAAATTGTAACTTGTTTAATATTCTACTTTCCCTAATAAATAAGCTGTGAATAAACCTAATACAAATACGATTAAACATAAAATAAAGCTTGAAATCGTCGAAGCAAATCCTGGGAATATAACAAAAATCGACCCAATTACTAATCCTATAATGAGAGCAAATGTCGCATGACGATAATATTTTAAAAAGTAGTGAATAATTTTACTCATCGTAATAATTCCAATTGCAATCCCTGAACCAACTACAATGATGACTGGAATTTCTAATTCACTCACTGCATGCATAATCGTCGAGTAGACTCCGATAACTAGCATAATAAATGAACCACTAATACCGGGTAAAATCATCGCCGCACTCGCAATCATTCCAGAAAAGAATAATAAAATATATGTACTCATTGATCGATCTGTAATGATAGGACTTTCTGTTGGATTTACTGGTAAAGCTAAAATAAGAATAATACCGAGCAACATTAATGCATAATGATACCATTGGAAGGTATTTTTCGCATCTGACTCACGAAACAAAAATGGTAGTACACCAATAATTAATCCAACAAAGAAGTAGTATGTTGGCTGACTATGATTCGCTAATAACCATTTCATTAAATGGCTTAACGAATAAATTGCCGTCCCCATTCCAAGCACAATAGGAATTAAAAAAAGTATACTTTCTTTCCACTTTCTCGAAAAAACATTATTGATCGCAGCAATTAGTTGATCATAAAATCCTAACAAAACTGCAATAGTTCCTCCACTAACGCCTGGAACAACATCACTAACTCCCATTGCAAATCCTCTATATAAATTTTTCCATTCCATAATATTGCATTCTCCTTTTTCATTGCATCTGTTTTCGCACATGTTGCATCTAATTTTTGGTTATTGCATCTATTTTCGCATGTGTTGCATCTAGTTTTTGTTTATTGCATCTCTTTTCGGCA
>NZ_JAXHDE010000020.1:0-39957 GCF_037072005.1 Pseudogracilibacillus sp. SO10305
GCTAAAATTATATATAATATAACAGTAACATTACAAAGATTTCAATACATTTTCAAAAAATAAGTAGTTATGATTAAGTATACATATCTAATTTACACTAACTGTTATTTTACGTTTTCTAAACGTTTCCATAAGAGGAAAGTCTCCACAAAATAACATTATTATTCATTTCCTAGAACATAGTAGTCTGAAAGGTTTATCAACAATAAGTACGTATAGAGCCGTTCAGGCTAAAAAACACTTTTAAAATGATTTCTATTATCATCAAAAAAGTGTTCTATCGTTTATGTATGATGGAATTTTACGATACAAGTACCAAGCTCTTCCTCTTCCCACAATAGCGATAAAATATCTCCATCCTGTAATGGCCCAACTCCCTCAGGCGTACCAGTAAAAATAATATCTCCCTTTTTAAGCCCAAGGTTTTCTCCAATAAAACGAATGAGGTGGCCAATCGGAAAAATCATATGTTGGATATTCCCCTTCTGCCGTAAGGAATCATTGATAAATAATCGAAAGTCCTTTTTTGCACATGGTTCTATTCCTGGAAATGGAATAAATTTTCCTATAATAGCTGCATTCGGAAATCCCTTTGATAATAACCAAGGATGCTGTTTTTCTTTTAATGCACTTTGTACATCTCGTAAAGTTAAATCAAGTCCGATTGTCATCTCGCTAATTAAATCTTGTACAGGTAATTCAGGATTATAATCTTGTCCCATTTTGATGACTAATTCTGCTTCAAAATGTACCTCTCCTTTATCTGAAGGCAAATCAATTTCCTGACCATTTGCTTCTACTATGGCATGGGTTGGCTTATTAAAAACAACCGGAGATGTTGGAACGATATTGCCTAGTTCATGCACATGTTCGACATAGTTTCGGCCAATACAATAAATATTTTTGATTTCATCCATCCACTCTCACTCTCTTTCAACATATTAGTAAATACCCCCTGCAAAAAATGCACGTAATAAACGTTCTTTTTTCTCTAATTCACGTTCCGGTATATACCATTTAGACATTTTTTTCTCTAATGTTATTTTCATTGGTTCTTTCGCTTCCTTTACTTCTAGTTCCTCAAATGTTGTTGGCAAAATTTCTACCACTTTTTCAACGAATTCTTCTTCACTTAATCCATCAAAAATCTTTTCCTGTTTTAATACTGTTTCCAGCATTTTTCGATGGTCTAATGCTGCATAATCTATTTCAACAATCGCTTGAGCATTTGTGTTCGTTATAACATTAACATCTATGACAGAGTTTTCTTGTACATATGGCACATACTCTTCAAATAATGCTTCAATTGTTTCTTCTGATACGTCATAAAAGATAACTTTTTTCATTTTTTCAGCAAAAACATCGTACGCTTCTATTAATTCATTTTCTAGATTGACATCTATAACATCTTCTGTGGTTTCTTCATTCCCCAACACTACTTGTTCTAAGTATGTTTCCATTGCTAGTTCTGGTTCTGTAATATCATCCATTTTCATCTCATATTCTGTTAAATCAAATGGAATTTTCACTTTATTTGCTGGTGGTAAAGTTACTTCCAATTCATAAGATGCGTCTTTTTTCACATTAAATAACGCGTGAAAAAACTTTTCTTCTTCTGAGTTAAGAGAAGGATTTTGGCTAAACTCGGCGATATCAATTCCAGACGGTAACTTATATGGAGAGGTTGCCTCAATAATCTCTCCGTCTTCATTTGTCAAAATCATGTTCATATCTGGGTAAAACTCGCTCGTTTCATCCATATTATTTCTTACATCAATTGTTACCTTAATCGTTTGCTCTTCATTATCTTCATGAAAATCTCTATCATTATCCAACAATACATATTGAATATCTTTTAATATTACTTCGACATCATTTGACTTAGCTACCGGTTGTCCTTTCTCTTCACTAATTGTCTCTTCCCCTATGCTACAAGCAGAAAGAAAAAGAATAAACATCATGCATAAAAGCATGGTTACTCTTTGCATAAAAAACTCCTCACTTTCTAAATTTCTCCAACAAACTTAACTTCGTAAAAAATCAACTGCAATTTTTGACGTAGCAATGACTCCATGAATCAAAGCATTTTCATCGACATCAAAATAATCATTATGGTGTTCTGCTCCACTTCCGTATGCTTTGTTTTTCATACCAATAAATCCAAATACAATGGGACATAACTCACCATAACGACTAAACGGTTCAGATGCAAACCATTGTACTCCTTCCACATTTCTATGCGGTAAAATTTCAGCTAAACCTTTCATTGCCATATCGGCTAATTTTTCATCATTTATCAAAGCAGGTGCAACGATTTTTGTATTTTCATTAAATGTAATCGAACATTGATGTGCTACGGCAGTTTGCGTTGCAACTTCTTTTAAAATGGATAAAGCTTTCGCCCCTTCATCCGCATCATAGAAGCGTAATGTTCCACCAACTGTTACATCATTTGGAATGACATTATGAGCTGTCCCACCATTAATTTTCGTTAATCCTAATGTAACAGTTTTATTCACATCAATTCGATTTACCCATGCACTTGTTAATCCTGTCAAAACATTTGCCGTCGCAAAAATTGGATTAACCGATAAATCTGGCCGTGCTCCATGACCACTTTTTCCATGAACTGTAAAATCAACAAAAATTACACCAGCCATTTTCGGTCCAGCATCAATGCTTACTTTACCTGATTCCAAGAAAGCCGCTAAATGATTGCCATATATAGCTTCAATTTGTTTTCCTTTTAAATGTTCAATCATTGCGTCGATACCACTACCAATTTCTTCTCCTTCTTCAAAAATAAAATAAATTTTGCCTGTTAAGGCTGCTTTTAATTCTGTTAAGATTTTTATCGTCGTTAAAACAATCGCCATATGTCCATCATGTCCACATGCATGCATGACACCATGATTTTTAGAACGATACTTTCTTGGCCCTGCTAAATTATTTGGATTCTCTATGACAGGAAGTGCATCGATATCTGTCCGAATTCCAATCGTTCTTCCAGGTTTACCTGTATCTAGTAAAGCAGTGAATCCTGTTCCTTCGACTTCCTCTATTTCCAAACCCATTTCAGTAACTTTTTCTTTTAAATAGCGTGATGTTTCGTATTCTTTACTACTTACTTCTGGGTGCTCGTATAAATAGGTACGAATAGCGATAGTTTCTGGTTCATATGTTTTTGCAAGTTGTAAAATTCGTTCATTCACATCATTCACTACCTCTCTTTTTACTTCTTTCTATCTTACCATATTTTTTCATAAAAAAAGCTAACAATCATAAACGATCGTTAGCTAGTGATTTAACTTCATTTTACTCTTCTTGTCACTCTTTTAATGATACTTATTACACTTTTACTCTCCGTATAATAACGATTGTAATCCCTGCTGCCGTTAGGATGATACCAATAAATAGATAAGTATACATCGAAGTAGCTGTATTCGGTAATTCACTTTCATGATCGTCATCATTTGTAGCCACTTCTCCGTCTATATCATCCTTTATTCCATATGTTTCATTACTATCTTCATCATTTTGCTCTGTATCCTCTTTGGCTCCATCTCCACTCAATTCCCCGTCACTCTTATCATCTTCTTCGTTATTTCCACTTCCATTTGTTCCTTGCTCTTCTTCGTCGCCTTCATCTGTTTCAACATCTGTTTTTGTTAAATCAATATGAGCAAGTACAGGATCATGATCACTCGCACGTCCATGCATCGGTGTAAAATCAGCATTAACATGTAAAATATCTACCTCACTATGTTGTGCCAAATTATTCGATACTAAAATATGGTCTAATACTTGAGAATTACCTTGGAACACGTACGTATACCGTTTTTCTGCTGGTACATGATCTATTAAATTTGTTAAAATATCCCCTTTTAATTCTTCTATTGGATTTGAAAATTCAAAATCGTTCATATCTCCAAGCACAATAATATTTTCGTCTGGATTATCTTCCTGAATTTCACGCATAAAGTTGTTTAAAATAGCCGCCTGTTCCATTCTTTGTGGCTCACTTTTTAATGTTGGAGGTTGTATTTGTCCAAATATAGCTTCATCTCCACGTTTAGAATTTAAATGATTTGCAATAGCAACAAATGTTTCTCCATCAAACTCAAATTGAGCAGCTAACGGCTTTCTGGAACTTTCAAATGCCGCTTCATTTGGTCCGACTCTACCAGGATTTAATGTTAATTCGCCATTTTTATATTCTACCGTTTCTTCCGCAGTCCCAATTTCACCATCCACTAAAGATACGCGGTCTTTATTATATATAAATCCAACACGAATATTACTATTTGGCGCTCCACCATCTTCATTGTATATAGGGTTAATATTCACATAATCATATGTTGGACCACCCGCTTCTTCAATCACCTGGATAAGACGGGTAAATGTTTCAGATGCATCTGCATCTTCTGGACCACTGTCCATCCCGTTATTATCCTGCATTTCAATTAACCCTACAATATCAGGAGCATGCATATCTTGCACGATTGCTCGTGCAATATTTGCTGCCTTTTCTTCAGATGTTTCACTCGTATTTGCCGAAAAGTTCTCTACATTATAAGCCGCAATAGATAATTTGTCTCTATCTTGTTTCAATATCGTTTCTTTCGGTTCTGTTTCGCCTTCTTCAAATGCGACTTCAATATCTTCTAGATCTGCGTACACTTTGTAATTTTGAAAACCATAGTTTACAACACCTGTAATATCTTTTGTAAATACATCACCTGTTTTCACTTTCAAATTACGAGCATTATTATTTGGATATAACTTGTACTGGATAAATTGAGCATTCGGTTTATCTTTTTCTAATAATAGCCCCCCATGAATCGTATCTGTTTCAAATTCCTCCGTTACAACAACTAAATCACCATGCTCTTGTGGTGCCACAGCCTTTGCTGGTGGTATTTCTACTAGCATTCCTTCTAAACTTTCCCAGTAATCCATTGCATTTTTTTCTCGATCAAATGTATTAAAACCCTCTTTACCAATAACTTGATTTGGAATATCACTTGATGTAATTGTAATTGGTGTTGGTAAATCAACATGGTCCTCAATCACTTCAATCATACCACCACGGTCATTACGTGCATTAATTTGTGTAACTGATAAATCTGTTTCATTCTTGTCATCATATCCATCAATATAATATTCATCTACTTCACCCGTTACTTTAACTTTATTTCCTACATCAATATTTTCAGCACGCCCTGTATAAACGATAATCGCTTCTGACGTATCTTTATTTCCATCATAATTATCCTCTTCTGCCTGTAAATGGAAATAATTCGCTCCTCTAATTTCATATGTGTACGTAACAATTCCTTCAATATCTTCTACAACATGGTTCACATATGGCGATGTATGCCCAGGTCCCTGAATATCGTGAATCTGTAATCCTCTTTCCGCGTCGTATACATTATATGTAAATGTCGTTATATTACTTTCATCAAAACCATCTTTATAAGCGATTGCTTTAATTGTTGTATCTTTCTCTAACATAATTGGGTCTGTATACTCAGTTCCTGTTGTTTCCGTTGGGTCTGTTCCATCTACTGTATAATAAATTGTCGCCTCATCTGTAGCTGTCGTTAATGCCACCTCTGTACCTGAAGGAACTGAACCAGCTCCAGGTGTGGCGTAAACTGGTCTAACTTGATTATCATTTGCAACAATATCATCTTGACTTCTGGGAACGATTTGGAATTCATCATTAAATTGAATAACGATACCTGTAATAGAATCATACGTTTCTCCAATTTCTAATGATAATGAGTCAGTTTCATCACGAACGATAAATTCACCATCTCCATCTGAAGCAGTATAGTTTACCCAACCATTACCAATTTGGTCTTTCGTTAAAGATACATTTTTGACTGTGATTAATTGTGATTCTATCTCATCATTAATTTTACCCCCTGTAACTATTTCAGCAACAACATCTTTTTTACCATGCTTTTCAATTAACAGAGCATCATTTAATTGAAGTAACTTATTATAAAACGCTAAGTTACCTTGAACCGTTACTTCATCACCAATAGATACGTCTAAATTTGTCGGTCGTACAGCAATAGCCCCTGTTTCATCTTGAATTTGAATCGTGTTTTTAAGTTTCGCTGTAACGACTCCCTGTACTGTAATGTTACCTGTAGGGTTTTTGTGTGCCTCTTCAATCTTTACAGGACCTTCTTCTAATGGCGGTTCAGGTTCTACAGTTCCATCAGCAAATGATATCGCCGTCGGATTTTTTAAACCAGATTTCGTATGATATGTTTCTAAACTTCCGGTTATAATTATTTTTTCACCGATTATATTTGGATTTGATGCTAAACCAAATTGATCTCGAAAATCTTTCGTTATTTGGACAAATAACATTTTTTCAATGTCTGTTTCATTCGCATCCGTTGCAATTGCTATATTTGTATTTTCGAACCGATCAATATCTGTCGTCACGTTGTTCCCGCTAATCACATAACCTACTATATACCCTTCTACAGTTGCCATACCTTCATTATTCTCAATTGCTTCTTCAACTGAAACCGTCTCTTCTGCATACACTGATTGCATAAAAGATACATTAGAAAGCAATAATAAAAATATCATTAATAGTGAAAAGGTTTTCTTCCATTGCGCTTTTGCATGAAACATATAACACGACTCCTTTAATAGTTTTTAAAAAAGACCTTTTACATACGAAACTTCGTCCGATGTAAAAGGTCTCGGGTCCATCTTTTAATTCATACGAAACTTTCGAATGGCGTAAATTGCGATACCTACTAATAATAATAAAGAACCAATTAATAAAGTCGTATACATTGTTGTTGCGGTATTCGGTAATGCACTTCCTTTTTCTTGATCATCATCATCTTTCCCAGGTGTAATTACCGTTCCCTTATCATCCTCTGTACCATTTTCGTTCTCATTACCTGGTTCATTCGGATCTGGTGTTGGAACTGGATCTGGTGTCGGTGTAGGTTCTGGCGTTGGCTCAGGATCTGGTGTCGGTGCTGGATCAATCGGGTTTTCCGGAATTTCATCCAATGCAGCATCTAAAATACGTCCTTCTCTTTCAGGATCAACCTCGCCATTTAAATATTTTTCATCCACCATATAATCACGTAATTGTTCCCAATCTACTTCACCAATATTTGTCACACGTCCTTCTTCATACACTTTAGCGAACGTTTCAAAACCGTCTCCACCTTGTGCTGTAAATTGGTTTGTTGTAACTGTATAATTTTGTTGCAAATCAATTGGTGTATATTCACCATCTTGCAACACTTGCATATCAATTACTCTATCCCCAACCTCTTTATTACTATCAAAATAGTATTTCATCCCTGCAACATGTAAAAAACCGCCATTTTCATTCGGCGCTTGACTAACACCATGCTCCAATATCTCTTTTAATTCAGCTCCTGTTATCGTTGCAACAACTGGATCATTTCCAAACGGTAATACTTCGATAATTTCTCCGTTCGTAATTTTCCCTTTCGCAATCGGTGCACGAATACCTCCACCATTTTGTAAAGCAATCTCTGTTTCGGGGAACTTCTCTTTTGCCTTCGCTAGCATGGCGTCTGTTACAAGATTTCCCAATTCCGTTTCATTCGCACGAACACTATCTGACCTATCATTGTCAGTATGTCTTGGATTCGTTAATTCTTTTAACGCTTTAGCTCCACTCGGTTCATTAAACAGTTCATCTACTTCAGCTTTATACGTTGCTAAAACCTCTACAGCTTCTGGATCATCTTCAACATTTGATAAATCAACTAGTTCTCCTTCATGCTGAATAATTGTACCTTCTTCATCAAACACAACATCTAATACACCTAAATTATCAACATATTGTCCTGTTTGCACAATTAGCGTTGGCTCTTCCTCTGGTCCTTTTACAATCGTATTATTTAATTCTGTATGTGAGTGACCACCAACAATAATATCTATGCCGTCAACTTGTTCAGCTAACACTAAATCATTTCCTACTGCTGGATTGCTATCATATCCAATATGTGTTACGGCAATAATCTTGTTAACACCCTCATCTTCAAGTGCTTCAACCGCACGTTCAGCAGATTCTTTATAATTTAAAAATTTCACTAATTCTGGGCTGGCAATATTTTTTGTATCTTCGGTCGTTAATCCAAAAATACCGATATCTTCCCCATCAATTTCTTTAATAATCGCATTATATGCTTTTCCACCATTTGCTTCTCTTACAACAGAATCCTGAACTTTTAAATGTGATAATGTTGGGTCATCGGAGAAATCAACGTTTGTCCCTAAAAATGGGAAAGAAGCATCTTCGATAAATTTTTGTAATTCTGGATGTCCTTCAGGAGTCCCTAAATCAAATTCATGATTCCCAAAAACGAAAGCGTCAAGACCCATGAGATTAAACATTGCTAAATCGGCCTTTCCCTGATGTAAGTTAAAATATAATGTACCAGAAAAACTATCTCCAGCATGTAATAATAAGTTATTCTCACTGTTTTTACGTTGTTCTTTTATTTCAGTGATCGCCTTCGGTAACTTGTCCGCATGTGAATGTGTATCATTTAAGTGCATTACTTTTAATTGGAAGTTCTCATCACCGTCTTCTTCATCTTCAGTTTCTTCTGTTTCGTCTTCCTCAGGTTCTTCCTCTTCTTCTGCTAATCCCTGCACTTCTTCTTCATTCGTTGCTTTTTCTTTTTCAAACTCTTCATCAGAAGGTTCATCTACAGACTCAATAGGTACCTCTGTTTCAGATGAATCGTTTACATTTTCTTTATTTTCTTCACTATCAGGTACACTTTCTTGACCGTCCTCATCATCTTCCTTAAGTATTTCTTCCGACGGCTTATTTACATTTTGCTCGACCCGCTCAGGTGAATTATTATCTGACTGATCATTATGTACTGCAGGCTCCGCTAAACTTGTTGACGGTATAGTAGTAAATATAATCATTAATACTAGCATGAGCTTCGTTAATATGTTCCTATACTTTTTACTCACTAAATATCCTCCTTTTGTTATACGATACAAAATTCAATATAGTACATCAACGTTAAATATTGATGTATTTCATGTAAAAAATACGTAAACACCTCCAAAATAATTGAATAATCTGTGAACTCAAATAATAATTATATACGTAAAAATAAGTTAATTAATGAGGAAAGAGAATGGTTTTAAATATAAGTAAAAAGATTTAATTACAATCATTTTCATTTAAAACGTTGGCATTTCTTCCTATTTACATCTGTTCAACATAAACATATACCCCTAAATGCTTTTCCACATACAAAAATCCCCTAGAGTTAGATTTCAACCTAACTCTAGGGGATACAATCGTTTATATATTATTTAGTCAATAACTGCTTTCATATGAGCTTTCGTTACGGACCAATGCGATGTATTCCAATACGCTTTTTTATTTTTAATATAGATAATTTGTGGAGATTCATGCTTCACTTCTAAGTCCGCTTCAATTTGATTCGAAACAGGGCGTGATTCACGTACCTTCACCAAACTATAATCAATATTCGTGTCCGGTGTATCTGCTAAATAATCATTATATTCATCTAATGCATTAAAACTAACTGGACAAGTTGTACTATGTTTTAAAATAACTTGATCTTTGTCAACTGATTTTTCTAAAATTGCTTCCCATTCTTCTAGTTCTGTTATTTCATTCCATACCATCTCTGTTCCCTCCTAATGAATTCCTACCTATAAGTGTACGATATTTTGGCTATAATTCAAAAGAACGTGCTTAAACATCTTTCTATTTATATTTATGCAATACAACAATCGTCAGAATAATTAAACTTTATGCATTTGACATAATTATAGTTGTATAAGTATACAAATTATCGTATACTTATTTATATTGAATTTGATTAAAATAGGAGTTAGGAAAATGAATAATATTAAAGCGAAAGATCATATAAAATTTATCGTCCCTTCTTTACTCGGTGTATTTTTATTTATGACACCTATTAAAGTTGCAGGGAACTTTACAATCCCCATTGCAGTTTTGGCCGGATTTATTCAAGACGGATTAGCAAATTACTTATCATTAATTATGACGGTCATCGTCGTTTTAACCGGAATATTAACCATTGTTTTTTCGTTGAATCCTTCTTTTACTAAAAACAAACCATTTTTACAACGTTTGTTTCTAGTCGAGAATTTCTGGATGATTACACGTTTTATTGCAGCAATTTTTACATTAATGATTTATTTCCAAATTGGTCCAGACATTATGGTTGGCGAAGATACAGGACAATTATTATTAGATGATTTATTACACGTACTATTTTCTGTCTTTTTATTCGCTGGTTTCTTTTTACCGTTATTAACGAATTTCGGATTGTTAGAATTTATCGGTGCATTTATGAAAAAGATTATGCGACCTTTATTTAAATTACCGGGACGTTCTTCGATTGACGCATTAGCTTCGTGGATTGGTGACGGTACAATTGGAGTATTATTAACGAGTAAACAGTATGAAGAAGGGTATTATACAAAACGAGAAGCAGCAATTATCGGAACAACTTTCTCCATTGTTTCTATTACTTTTACATTAGTTATTATAGAAAAATTAGGTTTAGAACATAAATTTTTACCTTTTTACTTTACGATTATTGTAGCAGGATTTGTAGCAGCCATTATTATGCCACGTATTCCTCCGTTATCACGTAAGAAAAATGAATATATTAATCCAGAGCAAAAGATGATTGATGAATCGATTCCTTCTGAACACAACGTATTTTCGTATGGATATGAAAAAGCAATTCAACGGAGCCGTGCAGAAAAAGGAGCAGGAAAATTCATTTCTGAAGGAGTTAAAAACGTTCTTGATATGTGGATGGGTGTTGCACCTGTCGTGATGGCTTTCGGTTTAATTGCTTTAATGATTGCTGAAGGAACACCATTCTTCCAATGGTTAGGAATTCCATTCATCCCTATTTTAGAATGGATGCAAGTGCCAGAAGCAGCAGAAGCTTCGCAAACTATTTTAATTGGTTTTGCGGATATGTTTTTACCAGCAATTATCGGGTCTTCTATTGCATCCGAAATGACTCGCTTCATCATCGGTGCCTTATCTATCACACAACTTATTTACATGTCAGAAGTTGGTGGACTACTTTTAGGTTCGAAAGTACCAGTGTCATTTAAAGATTTAGCGATCATTTTCTTGTTAAGAACTATTATCACATTACCTGTCATTGTATTGTTAGCACATCTATTCTTTTAATAAAAAAAGTGATGTCCACCAAATTAGGTGAACATCACTTTTTTATTTCCAATAATTATTTGCTACGGCAATCGTCTGAAAATGAATTGCAATTACTTGGGAAGCCATCGTTAAACTATCTGGGTTTTAGGCATAATCTGGACGTAATTTTTCACGAACAGCTGGATCTGGCTGTGTATAGCCAACACGTTTTCTCGCCAATGTAACCGCCAAATCAAATCCCGCTTCCGGTGTGTCTGTTATTAAACTAGGTAACCAACTACTCATTTTCATCCCCCATATAGAGTGTACGAGCTTATACATTCATTTTACATGAATGTTTACTATATGGATAGACTTAATTTTTCTTTGTCGCTTGTTCCATTTGTTGCCAAATAGAGCCTTCTCCTTCTTTTCCACTTTCAATACGGGTAAGTGCCATTTTTGCTTGCATACGTACTTCAAACTCTGTATCTTCTAACGCTTTTTGTAAAGCTGGAATCGCTGATTCATCTCCTACTTCATATAAAAACATTGCCGCACGCCAACGAACGATTCGGCTTTTATCCTCTAATGTTTGAATCATTTCTGGCATCGCTTCTTTAAATCCTAAATCACTTAAACAATCCCCAGCCGTACGACGTACATTGACAGAACGATCTTGCAATGCTTTATATAAATATGGCAATGTTTCTTTCTGTTCAATCATCCCTAAATAAGCCGTCGCAATTCGACGGACAGACGAAT
Organism: Pseudogracilibacillus sp. SO10305; assembly: GCF_037072005.1. NCBI lineage: Bacteria > Bacillati > Bacillota > Bacilli > Caryophanales > Bacillaceae > Pseudogracilibacillus > Pseudogracilibacillus sp. SO10305. The sequence goes on from NZ_JAXHDE010000020.1 coordinate 11,987, forward strand.
TATCGTCTTCTAAAGCCTTATTTAATAAAGGATAATCGTCTTCTGTTGGATCAGGCATATTCGCCAATACTGCATATCGATCTCGCCAATTATCAGCGTCTAACATATGGACGGTAACTTTTTGACGGTAAGTTTCTTTCGGTGCCTCATCAAGTAAAGCTGCCTGTAACAATTGTTTCAATCTTTCTTCCGTATATGCTGCATCTAATTCTTCTACTACTGCTTGGCCAATTTCATCTAGTTCACCATATCTCGGACTTTGTTCAACCCATTTTCTTTCTAGTAAATAACTATTCGATGCACTTGCCGCTTCCATTGCGGCATTCGTTAATCTTTCTGGTAGTGCATAACGTTTCTCCACTTCTGCCTCAGTTAGCTTCACTTGTGTCGGGATATTACGGATCATTTGGATTTCAACCTTTACTTCTCCAAACGCTTCGCCCTCTTCTTGTGTCACAGCTTTAGAAAACAAATCATCTGTTATGCTATCCGCGCCAAATATTGCGTACACTTTAGGCAAAATTTCTTCCCAGGTAACCCGGGGATTACGCTCAATCGTTATAAAATCAATGACACGATAAATTCCTTTTATACCATTAATTTCGAATAATTTTTGTATATAAGATGGCGCTTCATGAAGCGGATCAGTATGAGAAAAATTGAACGCTTCTCCATCTGGTAAAGTTTCATTTACATTTACTTTCATTGAATATGGACTAGGTGTCGGTTCCATCGAAATAATTTTCATGTAACATCCTCCTCATTTGTATACATTTTACTACAAAATACATACTACTTCCTCTAATCGATTTCATGTTACATCACAGGATCATTTAGTACAATAGAAGTAATGATGGAAATAGGAGAGAAAAAATGCAAAAAGTATATAGTGATGTTATACAATTTCGTGGCTCACATTATGATTTTGGGTATCGTCAAGGCGAGCTGTTAAGGCATTCCCTTTTAATTAAAAATCGAATGAAGCAATGGTTAGATAAAAATCCTCGTCGTTTTTTAATTGATGTTCCCCATTACAAACATATTATTTCGAAACATGCTCCTTCCATTTGGGATGAAATGGAAGGGCTAGCCGAAAGTTTACATATGCGGATGGAGGATGCTGTCCGACAGTTTGGTGGATATTATTTAGAATATGGTAGAAGTGGTTGCTCTATTTTTTCACAAAATAACTACTTCATACGTAATTATGATAATGACCCTTTATCATATGAAGGTCGTTTTGTTTTATATGCCCCATTTGATGGTGGTTATGCAACAATTGGTCCTTCCATGCAAATCACAGGACGAACAGACGGAATGAATGAACACGGGTTAGTCATGGGGTATAATTTTATCAACCGAAAACATGGTGACGATGGTTTTATGTGCAATATGATTGGCCGAATTATACTAGAACAATGTGCAACGGTTGATGACGCGATACAATTATTAAAGGAAATTCCACATCGACATTCTTTTAGTTATGTAGTGAAAGATGCTAAGCAAAAGGAAACTACCATTGTAGAAGCATCTCCTCGTGAGGTGCAAGTGAGAATTGGTAATATTTGTACAAACCATTTTACGATTTTAACAGAAGAAAACCGTTACCGTATGGGTGATTCTATACGGAGAGTCAAAGTGTTAGAGAATGAGCAACATCATGCGATTGATGCCTTAGAAGCTTATAAATTAATGAATGATACGACAACCGGGATTTTTTCGACGAACTATGGTGCATGGTCTGGTACATTGCATACAGCGATTTATTATCCAGACAAATTGCGTATTGGTTTTACAATTGGTGGAGACCGTTTTCCATTTATATTTCATTTCAAAAAATGGGTTCATGGGGAAGATGTTCGTGTAAAACGCATTAACGGTTTATTACTAGCGAAAGATCCATTTATAAATATGGTAGAATTATAAAAACTATGAGACAGTGTGTGCTTATACTGTCTCATAGTTATTTTGGTATTTCTAAAATCCGAACATCTGTGACGGCATAGTCAATCTCAGGATGTGCATGAAATTTCGGCAAAATTTCTCGATGAAATCGCGTTTTCGTTGCTGTTCCTTTTCGGTAATCAACCATATAACGTAATGTTACAATAATACCATCCTCATTCGAATTTAAAGCAAACACTGGTTTATACTGTTCCTCTGCTTCTGTAATTAAATCATCTCCTCTTTCCTTACTATCTTGAATAAAATCAGCGTAATAACGATCCCCAGCTTCTTGCATAATTTTCTCGGCCTCTTGCCAATTACTTTCATATGTTAAAATGAACTGAATCTCATGCCATACATAGGCATACTTTCTTCCGACAACTTCAATTGTTTCTTCAAAAATCGTTTTATTCGGAAACTTTATCATACGACCCGTATTGGAGTCTGATGATAACCATTTTCTCACTTCGAGTAACTCAAAATGTGTGAACTTTACAGCAACTACATCTCCCATTACATCGTTAATTTCGATTCGGTGTCCCTCTTTAAAATATTTTCCATGTTTAATGACGAAATAACCAATCAAGTTATTCGTTAATCCTTTTACGATAAAGACGACAAAAATACCTAGCAATAATAAAATTATCATAAAGGCATTTAAAGAACGAATCCAAATTGCGAAGATAACGATCGTCAATAATGTCGAAATGATTCGTTTCGATATTTTTTTCCATAAAAATTGATCTTTTATATTTGTAACATTTTTCTTAATAATTTTTTTAAAAAAGATATGTAAAAACAAAGCGAATAAAACGAACATAGCTGTTAGTGCAACTTTATCTATATATACATCAGACGTCGTAAATGTGGCAAACATTTTTTCGAGCCATTCAGAGAAATAATCTAACAATATATCAGACACAAAAAAACCTCCTTCTCTACCTTATTTTAACATAACAATAAAATGAAAATAGAATTATATGAAAAGAACATGACGTCCTTACATGCATATTTTATTTAGATGATTCATTCAATTTATAACTTTGATAGATAAGCGCCATTTCGGATACGACACAAAGTCATATATTGTAATAAATCTAAAAGAAAGGATGGTTTAAATGAGTAAAGATAAACATGTTACTTGTGAAGCTTGTCGCCATAAGGAAAGACCTTGTTATGAATGTGAATTCCATAGCCAACAGAAATGTCCACCAAACTTAGCATCCGATTGTATTGTCGTTGATTCTCTAATTTGTAATAAAAAAATATACAAAATTGCAGAACTTTCCGTTCCAATTCCAACATTAGGAGATATTATTGATATTGGACCAGGAGGAGTTATTACACCACTTATTTCTCTAACACCAGAATTAAGTGGAATTGTCACGCAAACGACAGTCGTAAAAGATATGGTTATTAATACAGGTTATTTACCAGCGAATGTTACCATTTTAGGAATTGAAACCCCATTACAAATTAATATTCCTTTCCAGCAAGAAACAGTATGTCCAGGAGTATGCCCGGAAGACAGAATTCATGAATCACCATTTAAAATAGAGTCTGTCGTCACTCAAGGTATTGAAGCACTAGGTATTTCAGTAGGAAATATTTTATTTAAGGTTGTACTCTCTACGAACTTAACTGTAACGAGACCAGTCGTCACAAAGGCTCCTAACTTAAGAGTTGTGAAAGATGTCAATGACAATCGTTGTGAAGGCAGTGATTGGTATGGTTAAACAAAGTCCTTTTCAACACGATCTTTTTGACTTCACTTATATTGAAGAACAAGTTAAAAACTTAAAAAAATCTTTACCAGAGAAAGAGATGGAAGATTTAGAAGAACAAACTCTTAAAAAATTAGTCGAGGAACAGACGTTCATATTAAGAGATATTGATGAAAGGCTTCATAATATCGAAAAGAAACAACAAAAAAGAAAATGGTTTTAATGTTTTTCTAATGTTCGAAATATCTTCCAAATAATCCATCATCTATATTTCTATCGTATGGAATAAAAATAAATATGTGACACGTATACAATGAAAAATACTCTAAAGATGTTGATGTCTTTAGAGTATTTTTATATACCTTTTCATTATATACAAGAAAACGTCCTATAACAGTTGAATGACATGAAACAAACTGTTAGCCTTTTTATCGAGAAAGCTTTAATAAATCCCGTGTCATTTTTAAGAATATGACTAAGTAAAATTTACCTATTTAATTATATTTATTGTATAATCTAAACTAGACATACTAATTTTCATAACATGAAAGGAGTACATAATTTGAAAAAATTTTTGTTTATTTTCGCGACAATATTTATATTAGCTGCTTGTAGTTCTCCATATGACGATTTATTAAAAGAAGGTAATGAAGCATTCGATAAAGGAGAATATGACCAAGCCTTAAAACTATACGAATATGCTTTGGACGAAGATGAAGACGGAAAAGAAGCGAAAGAAAAAATTGAAATCATCGATATGTATAATGAATTAAACTCCATTGATGAAGGTGATTGGGATGAGGCATTTGATCTTGCAAATGACATTTTAAAACATGATGCCATCAATGACAAAATGAAAAAAGAAGTCAAGGAAACATTAACGACCGTTGAAACAAATAAAGAAGAGGAAGAAAAACTATTAGCTTCCTTGGATAAAATTGAAAAAGATATTAAAAATGAAAAATTCGAAAAAGCCGCTAAAGCTTTAGAGGACTTTGACTTCACAGTCGATTCTTCTGAAGTATATGATCGCCATGAAGAATTAGGGTATTCATTAGAGGATGCTACAATTGCTTTTGCCGAAAAAGAACGTGAAAAGGAAGAAAAAGAAGCAGAGAAAAAACGGAAAGAAGAAGAAAAGAAAGCTGCCGCATCACAAAGTAAATATGACAAATATTATGATAAAGCAATGGCGATAGAAAGCCGTATGAAAGACGCTGCTTATGATGCAGGTTATATGCATGATTATTCTGTGGTTTCTTATAAATTTGTTTCAGATTGGGACAATCTATTAAATGAAGTTTGGGATGTACTAAAGGAAGACCTTCCTTCTGACGTTTATGATGAATTATTAGAAGATCAGCGTGAATGGATCCAAAATAAAGAAGCTGAATACAAAGAGTACTCTGATAAAGTAGAGGCAGATACATACTTAGGTTTCACGACAATGAATCGAACTGTTTATTTAATTACCCATTATATTGATTATTAAACTGTTTAACAGAAAAAGATTTTAATGTTTGTTCAAGAATACTTTCTACTAAATCACCTATTGTGAAAGCTATATCATTTTTAGGTAATATTATTTCTAAACCTAAAGGCAAAACAACTTACTTCATGATATAAAGTTTAAATCTAAAGAGCACCTCTGTAATTTATTGTGTAATTACTTTAATTTTACTCGAGAGTGCTCTTTTTGTGTGCCTTAACATAGCGAAATAAATCTACGGTGACTCCTACGGAACTATCCGTGTCCGAGAACGACAAAAAAAGTAAATTTCTTTGTTGCTTGAGTCCGGCCCGTAGAACGCGAAGTAGATGGATGGAGCGATGTAATTGATCCAATAAAATGAAAAAAGGGAATTTCAGTAAAAATCAATTTACTAAAGTTCCCTTTGTAGTTCACTCGGTTTTGTCCCAAACTCTTGTTATTATCCCCAAACTTTATCAGCAATACGCTTAATTAATTTCATTTTTTCCCACTGATCTTCTTCCGTTAGTTCATTTCCTTCTTCTGTAGAAGAGAATCCACATTGTGGGCTTAAACATAATCTATCAAGTGGAACATATTTTGCCGCTTCTTCAATACGTGCAATAACATCTTCTTCTTTTTCAAGTGCAGGGCTTTTCGATGTAATTAACCCTAACACAACCTGTTTATCTCCAGTTAAATACTGTAGAGGTTCAAATCCACCTGCACGATCTGTATCAAATTCTAAATAATAAGCATGAACATTTTCACGACCAAATAATGCGTCAGCTACAGGATCATAGCCTCCTGAATAATGCCATGTAGATCGATAATTACCACGACAAACATGTGTTGTGACAACTAAGTCCTCAGGTAAACCTTCTAAAACACGATTATTTAAATCAATATACTCTTCGATTAATGCGTCAACATCAACACCGTTACTTTCTGCCTTTTCGCGATAATCCTTGTCACATAATACGGCCCAAACTACCTCATCCATTTGAATACTACGACAACCTAAATCATAAAATGCTTGAAATGCTTTTTGATATGCTTGAACAATATCATCGTATAATTCTTGTTTATTCGGATAGATACTTTCTGTATTCTCCAAATTATGAGGTTTTGTAATTTCATATAAAAATTGTACTGCTGAAGGGAATGTTTGTCTCGCAATAACACCTTCAGGTTTGATTGATGTTAAATATTTATAATCTTCTAAAAATGGATGGTTTGAAAAGTCAATTTTCCCAACGATTTTAGCCGTTTCATTTCTCGTTTCAACACCTTGGAATTTTAAGCCAGATTCTGTATATGCTTTTTCAACGCCGTCTAATCCCCACATAAAGTCTAGATGCCACCAACTACGACGAAACTCTCCGTCTGTCACAGCTTCTAGTCCAATTTCAGCTTGTTTTTGCACTAAATCTTTAATTGCATCATCTTCTACTTTTCTTAATTGTTCTGCTGTTATATTTCCAGCCTGAAAAGCTTCTCTAGCCTCTTTAATGCTTTCTGGGCGTAAAAATGAGCCTACATAATCAGCGCGGAATGGTGCTTTTTTCACTTCTGCCATCTGTCATCCTTCTTTCTTATGTACGTAATATTCTGATATTTTACAATATTATATATTATAACAGATGATCTACTATTCATCTAATGTTTCATATATGAAATGTGAATCTAATGAAAAGTGAATGATAGATTTATTTTATGGTATAATTTCTAATAGTTCGAATACAACTTCTCCATCAGGATCTATCGTATAAATTGTGCCAACATTCGGTGCGAAATAACTTATATACGTATCCTCACCACTGTATATGCTTGTTACTTCAACGACATTTTCAAACGTTCCAGCCGTAACTTGTTTTGTTAGCCCAACATCCGTTATTTCCATATATACGTTATTCAACATATACTCCTCATAAGTTATACCTACTTCAATAGGATATGGAAGAACCATCCAATATTCACTTTCTATTACTCCCTCATACAACCCATCCTCATCCTCATGCATTGTGGAATGTGATGTTTCCCCTATTTCCTCTGATACCCAAAGATTCGTATCATTTGGACTATGTTCATACTTACCCGTATATTTAAGTGTATGTATGTCTCCTTCATAATTTTTAATTTTATATCGTTTATTTATATCGCGCATATAAGAATGTGTCTCAGACTTTTTTTCTTTTATATGTTTATCGTCATGCCCGGAATTCTTTTCCTTTGCCGTTGTGATTCTTTTCTCTTCTAATTTTACTGCGTTTGATTCTTCTTTCTTATCCTCTTTTGCATCGCTTTTTTCGTCATTAATAAACGTTGCAAATGGAATGTCATCTACATCCTTTGATTCTACTGGATCGACTTCTATGAGTGCTTGTTCTTGATTACAACCAATTAAAATAAAAATAAACCCGAATAAGATACATACCTTTTTCATACGCAAATCCCCCATTATATGTCATTACCCTTATTTGATTGGAAACAACTGTTAAGATCCTCCTTCTTACACATAATATAGAATAACTGCTATAAGACCGTTTATAATCGCTACACCGAAAAAGATAAGTGATATGAACAGAAAAATTGTCCCTCTTTGCACAAATGAATCAATGATCATCTCTCGTGGCTCATATGGATCATAATATATTCCCGACATTTGAATACGGCCTTTATAAAAACTCGACAGCTTGTTCATAACCAGTCCCATTCACTATATATATATCGGACAACTAATCTAGCTCCTTTAATTCCATGAATAAAACGTATTTTCATCATACAAAAAGCTAGGAGAAATGGCAATTGCCTTTTCCTAGCTCTCATATTACTCATAAATAAAATCGACGAGTTTTTCAAGTCCTTTCGAATTTTCAAAATTCGGATTCAAAATATATTTTGCATCTTCTAACATAATTTTATCTTCTTTTACTGCCGTTAATGTTTTCCAACCTGAATCCTCCATTAAATAACTAAATGATTCTTCCCCTTTACCAAAGAAGTCTAATAACACAATATAATCTGGATCCATTTTTATAATCTGTTCCATTTCTGCTGGGCCAGAACGTTCTAAATCAATACTATCAGTTGCCGGTGTTGCACCAGCCAATTGGATTAAATCATATGAAATATTTGTCGGTCCTAACATAAATGGTCCCATATCTCCTCCGACTTCCGATAATACTAATACAGATGGTGCATTCTCTTCAGGTACTTTTTCTTGAATCGCTTCTATTTCATCGTTCATCTTCTCTACTTTTTCTAGCGCAATTTCTTTTTTCCCGATTGCTTCCCCAATCGTTAAAGCTGCATCTTGGAATTTTTCTACCGTTACAAACGGACTGAATGAAAGAATCGGTGTATCAAATTGAGATAAAATATCTTCTGCATCTTCTTCTTGACCGTACATCTTCGTCATAATTAATAAATCTGTATCCAATGCGATAATTTCTTCTGGGTCGATATTTGTTGCTGCACCAATCCGTTCTTCCACTTGCTTTCCTTCTTCTACTTTCGTTGATAATAATGGGTCATCAATCCCTTTAGTCGTAGCCGTTATATCTTCTGGAGTTGTTAATTCTAATACAATTTCAGCTACTTCTAATGACATCGGTAAAATATTTTTCGGTACAGCTTCAACCGTCACGTCCTTTCCTTCCACATCTACTGTTACTGGAAATTGTGCTTCTTCTGTTTCTACATTCGTATCTTCTGTCACATTATTTGATGGTGTATCATTATTTGAACATGCAACAAATAATATCATGACAACAAAAAAAGGTAACACTTTTTTAAACATTACTTTCTATCTCCTCTATATACGGTGTAATCGTGACACGATTCATTTCTTCATCTTTTCGAATACGTGCATCAATATGATAAATATTTTTTAATAATGGCGCTGTTAACACCTCTTCAGGTGTTCCAATTTTTTGTACTTTTCCTTCATTTAATAAAAGTAATGTACGACAAAAGCGAGCAGCTAAATTCAAATCGTGTAAAACGATAACGATTGTTTTCCCTTGTTTACTTAATTTTTGTAACATCGTTAAAATTTTCAACTGATAATGGACATCTAATGCCGAAATTGGTTCATCTAATAAAATAATCGGTGTATCTTGAGCAAGTGCCTTCGCAATCATGACTAGTTGCCTTTGCCCACCAGATAAATGACGAATCGATTCATTTTGTAAGGCGGTCGTATCAGTTTGTTCCATCGCCCATTCAATCATTTCCTCATCTTTTTTCGTTTCACTTTTAAATAATGTTCCATACACATGACGTCCCATTTGAATGACATCTCTCACTAAAAAATCAAAGCCAACATCTGTTTCCTGTGGGACATAACTAATCATTTTTGCTAATTGTTTCGGGGTAAAAGTATGCTGTTGTTTTTCATGAAGCAATATATGTCCATTATGGTGTGTTTGAATATTTGCGATCGTTTTTAATAGTGTAGATTTCCCACTACCATTTGGCCCAATTAATCCAAAAAATTGTCCTTTATTAATAGTAAAATCAATATGATGTAAAATATGTTTACGCCCAATTTGAACATCCATATTTTCTAATGTTACTGCTTGCAACTTATCCCCTCCTAACAGAACGTAATATTAAAATGATAAAAATTGGAGCCCCGACCATCGCAGAAACAACTCCTACTTGTAATGTTACTGGTTGTAAAATCATGCGCGAAATTAAATCCATCATCATGAGAAAAATTGCACCAGTTAACATACTCGCTGGTAAAAGCAAACGATGATCAGCTCCAATGACGAGTCGCAACATATGTGGGACGACTAAACCGACAAAACTAATAATGCCGCTAACAGCAACTGCTGCACCTGTCATTAACGCGACAATAGTAAGTAATGAATTTCGAACGAGATGAAGCCTCACTCCTGAAGTGATTGCTTGCTCATCCCCTAATAACATGACATTTAAAGAACGACCAAATAAACAAATAATAATACTTCCTATTAAAATAATCGGACCGACAATCTTCACTTGTTCCCAAGTCGTCCCTTCCAATCCACCTTGTAACCATAATAATGCCCCACGTAATTCTTGTTCAGTGCTTGATGATGCGATTAATACATTCGTAAAAGAAGAGAAAAAGGCATTCATTCCAATACCGAGTAATAATAACAATGCGATACTATTACTATTCGTTACTCTCCAAACGAGCAAAATAAGTACCATTGCAAAAATTGCCCCTAAAAAAGCGACGAGAGGTAAAATCGCTTGATGAATTGCTGTTAGTCCTAGCGAAATTGCAAGAACCGCCCCGAAAGCTGCACCACTTGAAATCCCAATAAACCCCGGTTCTACAAGTGGATTTCGAAACAATCCTTGCATCGTCACCCCACTAATTGCTAAAGCACATCCGACAAGCCCTGCTAACAATACACGTGGCAGACGAATATCTGTAATAACTACGGCATGTTTATCTTCAAATACTATATCTACTGGTATAGATAGTTTATGCAAAAAAATATAGACTGTTTCCCTAAATGGGATCGAAACCGGTCCAATAGATACAGCAACAACGATGGAGATAAACAATAATATAGTAAGCACGATAATCGTTAATGTTTTATTCCATTCAAACAAGCGATGTTTGCCTTTTTCATTCATTTCCATTTATCTATTCCTCAATCTATCTGTTACTTTATACGTGTAAAAATTTTTCTAATTGTTCTTTTGGTAAATGGTGTCCAATATAAAATTGTTCAAATTCTCCATATAATGCTGTCACTTCATCAAAACGCATTTCGTATACAATTTTCTTAAATTGTAATGCATCGTGCGCAAATAATGTCACACCCCACTCAAACCTATCTAAACCAATTGAACCTGTAATAATTTGTTGTACTTTTCCTGCATATTTTCTTCCAGTTAAACTATGCTCATACAATAATTTAGAACGTGCACCTTTTTCTAATGTATACCAATTATTGTCTCCTTCTCGCTTACGGCTCATTGGGTAGAAACAAATATATTCCCACTTAGGTAAAATTGGCTTTAATCTTGCTTGTGTTTCCGGTAATGTTTCTGGATCTACTCCATTATCTGGACGATATTTTGCTAATTCTACAATGGATGTATATGAATGTGTTTGAATCAAATATTCTGCTAATTTTGTTTTATTTAGTGCCGTTTCCACTTCTGCTACTTGTGCAAACGTAGGGCGTAAAATCATAAGTAGTACATCGCCTTTATGACCAATTGCTTGATAAAGTGCATGGCTACCTTCTTTTTTCCCTTCCACGAGATCCCACTCTGTTAACAATTCATGAAACTGTGTAAGAGCTTCTGTTCTTTCTTTTTCACTCGCATTTTTCCATTTTTCCCAATCTACTTTTCGTAGGTCGTGCAAACAGCACCAACCATCCATCGTTTCTACTGCTTCAACCATAAAAATCAATCGCTCCTTTTGTATTGAAAAATGTTCATCTTTAATATAACATAATTTATATATACTAGACAGTCAATTAAGTCTTGTTCAAAAAATCGTAATAACTTTTTTAACATTCAAGCATACTAACAGCTAATTAAACAAAGTTATTCGAACAGTAATTTTTCACAAAATTTTAAAAAGAGGTGCAAAAATGGGAAAGAAAAAAGTTGGATTATTAATTATGGCATATGGAACTCCGTATGAACAATCGGATATTAAAAGGTATTACACACATATTCGTAACGGAAGAGAGCCATCACAGGAAGCTTTAGACGACTTAACAGAAAAATATGAAGCAATCGGTGGAGTATCACCAATGGCTAAAATTACGAAACAACAAGTAGAAGCAATTTCTGCAAAATTAAATGAACTACAAGACGATATTCAGTTCGAACCATTTATCGGATTAAAACATATCGAACCATTTATTGAAGATGCAGTTGATTCCATCCGCGAAGCAGGGATAGAACATATTGTTTCGCTTGTTCTCGCTCCACACTATTCTAGTTTGAGCATTAAAGGATATAATAAACGTGCAAAAGAAGCGGCAGATAAATATGATATTACAATTAGTTCTGTGGAAAGTTGGTATACAGAAGAAGGATTCATTGAATATTGGGCTAAATCCATTGAAGCGGAATATGTAAAAATGACAGAAGACGAACAAAAAAACGCAATCACATTATTTTCAGCACACAGTTTGCCAACAAATATTTTAAAAATCAATGATCCATACGTAGATCAATTAAAAGAAACAGCAAAATTAATTGCAAAGAAAGCAAATATTACAAATTATGAAGTTGCATGGCAAAGTGAAGGAAATACACGTGTCGAATGGTTAGGACCAGACGTCTGTGATGTGACGAAAAAATTATACAATGAAGACGGTTATCGTACATTCGTTTATGCACCAGTAGGATTCGTTTCCGACCACCTTGAAGTATTATATGACAATGACATCGAATGTAAAGAAGTATGTGATGAGTTAAATGCTAATTATTACAGACCGGAAATGCCTAATACCGACGCTCTATTCATAGAAACATTAGCAAAAGTTGTCCTGAATGAACTAAAAGTAAAAATATAAATCGGTAAAATATACCCTCTTTTTGTATGATGAAATGGCCGGAAGCATTACTCGTATTAATGCTAAAGAACATATGATTGATAGCGAAAAAGAAAGAGCTTATGAATTAATCGAGAAAAACACGAATCATGGTAGGAAAGAGAGCAAGATACAATGCTCTAAACCATGTTCGTGTTTTTTAATTTATAATCAACCTTTTATATAAAAGGGATTATGCTAATTGCGCTTCTTTAATAATCGTTTGTTTTGGTCCAAATAATTCATATTTAATATTTTGAACCGGTACACCAATTTCTGTTAATAAATTTGCAACATGCTCCATCATTGGTACAGGACCAACAACATAATAAATCATGTCTTCTTGTTTAATGTTCTCTAATACTTCTTTGTTAATGAAACCGTTGAAGTCTTGTTCTCCACCTTCGTTAATCGGATTGCTATAACCATACACATATTTTGCATTTTCCGCAGCGGCAACCATCTCTTTTACATCTTCATGGAACGCATGTAATTTTTCATTTTGTGCTGCGTGTAAAAATGTAATATCGCGAGTCGACTTTTCATCTATTAATTGTTCAAACATACTTAACATTGGTGTAATACCTACTCCACCACTAATAAATGCCACTGGAGCATCCTCTTCTGTTAAGGTAAATAATCCAGCTGGTGCACTCGCTTCAATTGTGTCGCCTACATGTACATTGTCATGTAAATGTGTTGATACAACACCATTTGGAGTATAGTCCACTTCTTTCTTCACTGAAATACGGAACTGTTTGCCATTTGGTTTAGTTGATAATGTATAATGGCGGATTTGTTTATGCTCTGCTCCTTCCGGATGTACACGGACAGATAAATATTGCCCTGCATCATACATCGGAACAACCCCACCATCTTTTGGCTCTAAGTAGAAAGATGTAATTACATCACTTTCCTTTACCTTATCGACAACGATAAAATCTTTGAAGCCTCTCCAGCCACCTTCTTTAGATTCTGCTTCTTTATACATTTCTTCTTCTACATCAATGAATACTTTTGCTAGTACACCATAAGTTTCCTCCCAAGCATTCATAATTTCATCTGTAGCCGCTTCCCCTAACACTTCTTTAATTGCAATTAATAAATTTTTTCCTACAATTGGGTAATGTTCTGGTAAAATGTTTAATCCACGGTGTTTGTGAGCAACTAAATTTACTTCATCAATAATCGTTTCTAATTGATCAATATTAGCTGCTGCTTGATATACCATATTCGCTAAAGCCTCTTGTTGTTGCCCTTTCGCTTGATTTGTCTTGTTAAAAATGTTTAATAATTCTGGGTTTGCTGCAAACATATTTTTGTAAAACACAGTTGTTATCGTTTTCCCGTGCTCTGCTAAAACTGGTGCCGTTGATTTAATAATATCCATCGTTTCCTTTGATAAAGTCATTTAAAATCTCTCCCCTATTTAAATATATATGATAAATATAAAACATGTATTTTTAATACACCTTTAGTGTAACGTGATATAAAATATCTATCAATACAAAATAAGGCATTATGAAGAGGTGTCAAAAAGTCGACACACCTCCTTCTTAATTTCGTCACAAACATTCATCTGAAATACATCTTAAAAAGATGTTATAATATATGTAGGTGATGAAAATGAGACTAACAAACTATACAGATTATGCTTTACGCGTCTTAATTTACTTAGCTGTAAAAGATAGTGATGAGAAATCAACGATTACAGAAATAACAGAAGCTTATAATGTGTCAAGAAACCATTTAATGAAGGTCATCCATCAGTTAGGAAAAATCGGGGTCATCGAGACGACTCGTGGACGTGGTGGTGGAATTGTATTAGCAAAACAACCTGAAGATATTACTATCGGTTCCATTGTTAGGGAAACGGAAGAAGATTTTCATATGGTAGAATGTTTTAATAGTGGGGCAAACCATTGTGTACTTTCACCTGTTTGTGGATTACGTAGTGTACTCGGGGAAGCATTGGCAGCATATTTAGCTGTATTAGATAAATATACGATTGCTGATATTATCGATCAACCATTAATGTTTAGAAGTTTACTCCAAATAGATCCATAAAATAAAATTGGATAAGTTGGAGATATAATCATATATAACGACAATACGATTTTATCCCAAACTTATCCTAAGTCTATTGCTTTACAATAATGGTCGGTTCTGTTGCTTCTTGAACTTGTTCAAATGTATATCCATTTAACAATTCCACTAACTCCAACCCTTTATCTGTCACATCTAATACAGCCCTATCTGTAATAATGCGATCGACAACTCCTTGGCCAGTTAATGGTAAAGCACACTGTTTTAAAATTTTTGGTGCACCATCACGTGTAACATGATCCATAATTACGATAACCTTTTTCGCCCCATGCACAAGGTCCATTGCTCCGCCCATTCCTTTTACCATTTTTCCAGGAATCATCCAATTCGCTAAATCTCCAGTTTCAGATACTTCCATTCCACCTAAAATAGCAACATCAATATGACCACCACGGATCATCGCAAAAGACTCTGCATTACTAAAGAAGCTTGCTCCTTTAATAGTTGTAACGGTTTCTTTTCCAGCATTTATTAAATCAGGATCTACTTCCTCTTCTGTCGGATATGGTCCAATCCCTAACAATCCATTTTCAGACTGTAAAACAACTTGTTTATTATCGGAAATATAGTTCGCAACCATTGTTGGCATACCAATTCCTAAATTAACATAATCCCCATCATTTATTTCTTTTTCCGCTCTTTTTACAATTTGTATTCTCGTATTATTCGCCATGTTTGATCCTCCTATCCTTCTTTTGTCGTCAAGCGTTCAATTCGTTTTTCTTGGTCACCTTGTACTAGCGCATCTACATAAATTCCTGGTGTATGAATTTGATCTGGATCAATTGCTCCAGTTTCTACAATTTCTTCCGCTTCAACAATAGTATATTTTCCGGCAGCAGCCATCATTGGATTAAAATTGCGTGCCGTTTTTCTAAACACCAAGTTTCCAGATGTATCTGCTTTCCATGCTCGTATTAGACTAACATCAGCGAGAAATGCTTCTTCTAACACATATTCTTTTCCATTAAACTCTCGTACTTCTTTCCCTTCAGCAATTGGTGTTCCTACTCCTGTCGGTGTATAGAAGGCAGGAATTCCTGCACCACCTGCACGAATTTTTTCTGCCAAAGTTCCTTGTGGCACTAATGTAACGTTTAGTTCTCCACTTAAAAACTGACGTTCAAATTCTTTGTTTTCTCCAACATATGATGCAATCATATGGGATATCTGTTTATCTTGTAATAGTAATCCTAATCCCCAGTCATCTACTCCACAGTTATTCGAAATAACCGTTAAATCTTTTACTCCTTTATGACGAACTGCTTGGATTAAATTTTCTGGAATGCCGACAAGACCAAATCCGCCAACCATTAATGTCATCCCATCTTCAATATGTTCAACCGCTTCTTGTGCGTTATTAAATATACGTTTCATCTCTTCCACCTACTCATTCATAATTTTTTACGATTGTGGCAACACCTTGCCCACCACCAATACATAATGTCGCTAAACCGTATGTTGATTTTCTTCGTTTCATCTCATGTAACAATGTTACAAAAATACGTGTTCCACTCGCACCAATAGGATGACCTAAAGCTATTGCCCCACCGTTTACATTCACTTTACTCATATCAAATTGAAGATCTTTGGCAACTGCTAATGATTGTGCAGCAAATGCTTCATTCGCTTCAATTAAATCAACATCTTTTAATGGGATATTCGCTTTCTTTAACACTTTTTCTGTCGCATAAATTGGACCTAATCCCATGACACTTGGATCCAATGCCGCACTTGCATTCGCTACTAGCGTCGCTAATGGTGTTACACCTAAAGCTTCTGCCTTTTCTTTACTCATTAAAAGTACGGCCGCTGCCCCATCATTAATACCTGATGCATTACCAGCCGTAACAGAGCCATCTTTTTTAAAAGCAGGGCGAAGTTTAGCCATAGATTCTACAGAAGCATCATCACGAATATATTCGTCTTCTTGAAATACAATTGGTTCTCCACGACGTTGTGGGATTTCAACTGGTACAATTTCATCAGCGAATTTTCCTTCTTTTCTCGCTTTCGCTGCTTTTTTCTGACTTTCAACTGCAAACATATCTTGTTCTTCTCGTGTTAATTCATAACGGTCACAAATATTTTCTGCTGTTATCCCCATATGATAATCATGGAAAGCACACCATAATCCATCCTGAATCATACTATCAACAAGTGTTTTATTTCCCATACGTAAGCCATTTCTAGCATCCATCGATAAATACGGAGCTTGACTCATGTTCTCCATCCCACCTGCAACGATTACATCAGCATCACCTAATGCAATTGCTTGTTGTGCTAAATGGATCGCTTTCAAACCTGAACCACACACTTTATTTATCGTTAATGCTGGGACATGATCAGGTAAACCTGCTTTTATTGAAGCTTGTCGTGCCGGATTTTGTCCTAAACCAGCTTGAAGTACATTCCCCAAAATAACTTCGTCCACTTGGTCACCTGTAATTTTGCTATCATCTAATACGCGTTTTATAACTTGTGCTCCCAATTCTGTCGCAGAAACAGAAGATAGTGATCCACCAAAACTACCTATTGCCGTTCGTAAAGCGCTTACAACTACAACTTCTCGCATATAAAATCCCCATCCTCTCATAAGAATCGTTTCTTATATTTTACTTCGCTTTTATTTATAAGTAAAATGAATATATCGAATATCAACTATTCTGATACCGAATATATCGGAGGTGCACATATGGATTTGAAATTATTAGAGCATTTTATTTCAGTCGTACAGTATGGAAGTTTCTCTCGAGCTGCTCAACAATCTTTCGTTTCTCAGCCAACGTTAAGTAAGTCAATTAAAAAATTAGAAGAACAACTCCAAGTCATTTTATTTGAACGTTCCACAAGAAAATTACGTTTAACAGATGCAGGTGAACTCGTTTATGAACAGTCTTTAAAAATAATTGGTTCAACAAATGAACTTTTTACGTTAATTGATGATTTCATAGAAAAACCCTCTGGAACAGTCAATATCGGTATTCCGCCTTTAATCGGCACTTTATTTTTCCCTATTATCGCCAAGAACTTTGTTCCAAAACATCCGAACATTTCACTGCAATTAGTGGAACATGGTGCAAAGAAAATTGAATATTTAGTAGACGATGGACAAATTGATCTCGGGATTGTCGTTTTACCAGTAAATGAAAAACTTTTTTCTGTTACGCAAATCGTCCATGAACCTTTCAAATGTTTCGTGCATGTTGAACATCCTTTCGCATCTAAAACAAAAATTACTATCCATGAACTAAAAAACGAATCCTTTATTTTATTTAATAGTGAGTTCGCTTTACATCATTTAATTATTAACTATTGCGAGAACCTCGGGAAGTTTCATCCCAAAATTGCTTTTGAAACTTCACAATGGGATGTTATTGCAGAACTTGTTGCGGCACAAGTTGGTATGACACTTTTACCTGAATCAATTTATAAAAAAATGGACACTCGTACAATCACATCCATCGAATTAATCGATGCACCAATGTGGCAATTAGGCGTCATTACAAAAAAAGACCGCTACACATCATATGCATTACAAACATTGCTTCATTTTTTACAAAAACAATTTTCCGATGGTGTAGATAAGAAGGAGTTAAAAGAATAGTTTATGAAATAACTGCATATTATGTCGGAGTACAAGATTGACAAAGAGAAACCTTTAGTAATATAAAAACCCCCAAACAAACTAATTTCAGTATGTTTTGGGGGTGGTATACAGTGTGAATGTTCACTCGTTCAATATGTTATGATACTTTTCTTTTTTTGGCATATTCAGCTGTTGCTGTAAATAAAACGTCAGATGATGAGTTAAGTGCCGTCTCACAAGAATCTTGGATTACTCCAATGACAAAACCTATCGCAACGACTTGCATCGCAACATCATCTGAAATACCGAGCAAACTACATGCTAATGGGATAAGTAATAACGACCCACCAGCCACTCCTGATGCCCCAGCTGCAGAGACAGCAGATAAGACCATTAAAATAACGGCAGTGAATAAATCGACTTTCACACCTAATGTATGTGCTGCTGCCATCGATAAAACAGAAATCGTTACTGCTGCTCCTGCCATATTGATTGTTGCACCTAAAGGTATAGAAACAGCATATGTATCTTTATTTAAATTTAACTTTTCAGCCAAATTCATATTTACCGGGATATTTGCTGCCGAACTTCTAGTGAAAAATGCTGTAACACCACTTTCCTTTAACACTGTAAAAACGAGTGGATATGGATTTTTCCGTGTTGCAATAAAGACCATAATCGGGTTCATTACTAACGCAATAAACAACATCGTTCCTACTAAGATAATAATTAAACGACCATATTCTCCTAAAGCTGCAAAGCCAGTTGTTGATACAGTATCAAATACGATACCTAAAATTCCAATTGGTGCTAAGCTAATGACCCATTGAACGATCTTCGTTACAGCTTCAGATACGTTTGCTATCATTGTTTTCGTTGAACTATGTGCTGCACGTAATGCAACCCCTAATAATAATGCCCAAACTAAAATTCCTAAATAATTTGCTTCCATAATGGCTGTTACTGGGTTTGTAACAATATTAAATAACAACGTTTCTAATACTTCTCCAATCCCACTTGGTGGAGCAACATCTTGTGCCTCCGTTTTTAATGTGAGTGTCGTTGGAAAAATAAAACTTACGACTACCGCGACTAATCCAGCTAAAAAAGTACTAATAATATAGAGTACTAGTACCCCTTTTACAGCTGTTTCTTTTCCACTAACATGAGACGCAATCGCATTTAATACAAGTACAAAAACAAGTACCGGTGCTACCGCTTTTAATGCTTCAACAAATAATGTCCCGAGCATAGATAACACACTTAATTGTTCAGGAAATAATAATGCTAAAATAAGTCCAATAACAATACCAATCATAATGCGCACGACTAAACTCATTCGATTCCACATATGAAACAATTCGCCCATATTTATCCTCCCTTTTTAAATACTGTTATTCTTTCAATTATATAGAGGTTTAGTCTGTAACACAATAATATATGTAATTTTCTAACAACTATTTCTACCTAGTTTCTTTTACCACTTTGAGTCTTATATCGCTCTCATTTTCTACTTATTATTACAACAGAAAATATTCGTTCTCAAATGAGAGAAAGGATGATAAATCCTTTTTATCGTATTTTCATACGCTCATAAATTAGACATGGTGATGTACTTGAACTATCATGAATCAAGCATCTTTAATAACTAATTTTTAATTTATAATAATAGTAATAGTGAATAAAGAATGATCAAAATATGGTGTAGCAAATTCAAGTACAATAAAAAAGCTAAAGGGTAATCGAGGTTTCCTTCTCACCTCGTACCCTCTAGCTTATTTTTATAATAACTGCAATGTTGTAATACAAGTACCATCCTCTTTAAATGTAGAAATTTCTGCCACTACTTTTCTTCCCTCTTCTTCAGCCTCAATCGAAATATCAAATGTCTCATCTCTCGGTAACCATAAATCAACAAAGCCATTGGCTTCTGAATTCATCATTTCTTCCACTACTGTTTTTCCATCTTTATCTTTAATAAGAATATTGAACTCTTGATCTACTAGCTCTCCCTGACATCCAGTTAAACTATGATCCTTACAAGGATGTGTCTCATTAAAGAATGGTGCAATTGAAACGAAAAATTCATCTTCTGGTAAATCATGAACGATTTCTTCCTCATTTTCATCAGTAATTATTAATTGTTCCGACGTGATTGATGCTTGATGTCCTTCCACATTTCCAACACTATAGTCATTTACTAATGCTTTTAACTCCTCTTTACTTAATGATCCAGTAGCCTCATTTTCATTATTTCCCCCACCACAGGCGGCTAAAAATAATACGGACATTAATGCAACAGAAAATAATACCTTTTTCATACTTTTTCACTCCATCTCTTTATTCTTTTTCATTATAAGGGTCTCTCTCATAAAT
This sequence comes from Pseudogracilibacillus sp. SO10305, assembly GCF_037072005.1. Taxonomy (NCBI): domain Bacteria; kingdom Bacillati; phylum Bacillota; class Bacilli; order Caryophanales; family Bacillaceae; genus Pseudogracilibacillus; species Pseudogracilibacillus sp. SO10305. The sequence goes on from NZ_JAXHDE010000020.1 coordinate 32,768, forward strand.
GTCATTACAATTCACAGTTTATTCGATTTTAAAGCTGTATTTAAAATATATCTACCCTTACTTTTGGCTCTATTTCACCCTGGTTTCCTTGTATTTCTAACAAAAATGTTTTATAATTCGACGTGACGAGGTGAATAATAATGAAGAAAAACGTAGAAAAAACTGTATCTGTTTTAATGTGGATTGTAGTGGCATTAACTATACTTATCTTTTTCGCTGCTATTATGTTCGGCCACGCTAAAGGTTACGACTTTATCTTCGGTTTCGTCGGATTCGAAGATGTATCACAAATTACTAAAACAGTACTGCAAAGTGTCGGAACAATAGGTTAACAAAAAACATCCCGCTGTAAATGGGATGTTTTTTTAGGCAATTTTTTCACAATATAAGATACAACATACATCCCGTACATAAAAAGTACTCATACATGTTATGACTTTTTTGTAAACGCTATCTCTTTATTCTTCCATATAATTGTTGTGCATAATAAAACGTTAACTAAAAATCTACCGAGGTGAAAACATGAAAAAATTTAATATTGCATTAATACCTGGAGATGGAATTGGTCCAGACGTCGTAAATGAAGGAGTAAAAGTATTAAAAGCAATCGAACAATTAGATAAAAACATCTCCTTCTCATTCACATCATTTCCGTGGGGATGTGAATATTATTTAGAACACGGGAGAATGATGGACGAAGATGGGATCGAAACTTTAAAACAATTTGATGCGATTTATTTAGGTGCAGTAGGTTATCCAGGCGTTCCTGACCACATCTCATTGTGGGATTTATTATTAAGAATAAGAAAAGAATTTGATTTGTATGTAAATTTACGCCCGATTACATTATTACATGAACATTTAACTCCATTAAAAAATAAAACAAAAAAAGATATTGATTTTTTAGTTATTCGAGAAAATAGTGAAGGTGAATATGCGGGTGCTGGTGATTGGCTTTTTAAAGAAAAGGCTGAGGAAGTCGTCTTACAAACAGGTGTATTTTCCCGTAAAGGTACTGAACGAATCATCCGCTACGCTTATGAAGAAGCACGAAAACAAAAGAAATCCTTAACGAGTATAAGTAAAGGGAATGCATTAAACTACTCCATGGTTTTTTGGGATGAAGTGTTTGAAGAAATCGGAAGAGAATTTCCAGATGTAGAAACATACTCTTATTTAGTCGATGCAGCGAGTCTCTATTTTGTTTCTAATCCTGAAAGATTTGAAATCGTCGTAACATCGAATTTATTTGGCGATATTTTAACAGATATTGGGGCAGCGATTACGGGGGGCATGGGACTCGCTACTGGAGCAAATATTCATCCTGATAAAAAATATCCATCTATGTTTGAACCTGTCCATGGGTCTGCTCCTGATATCGCTGGTCAAGGCATCGCAAATCCTTTAGCTGCCATATGGTCTGTTAGCCAAATGATGGATTATTTCGAAGAGGAGAAATGGGGTGCACTTATTCTTGAAACTATGAAAGAAATATTACATGATACAGACAAATTAACCCCTGATTTGCAAGGTACAGCATCCACATCAGAGCTTGGTGATTATTTTATTCAGGTATTAAAAAATAAGTATGTTAAATAATTAAAATGAATAAAATAAGTTAGAGTTTGAATTACTTTAAAATAGCTACAGAAATGTGCTCTTCGTTATCATAGTATAATGAATTCAAAGCACATTTCTTTCGTTTGTATGGAATTTCCCCTCTAATTTTTTTATTTACTTCTTCCCTTTAATGTTATATATTTTTTGCATCCAAATTTTTCTTACATCATTCCTGTCTTTATTTTTATTCTCAATTACTAATCTCCTTCATTGAATCTCCCTATCCTCTTTGCTTATAATTGAAGTATTAGTTAAAAAATTTTGGAGGAACATCGTGAAACTTATCCTATCATTTTTGAAAAAATACGATATTGCCATATATGTAGCATATAGCTTAACCTTAATTGAACTTGTTTCCGAACTACTTTTCCCTTTCATACTAGGAATTATGATTAATAACGGAATCATGAATGAAAATATGGATGAAATTATTAAATGGGGAATGATCATGTTCGGAATTACTATAATTTCTTTTACAGCCGGAATGACAAATTCATACATTTCAGCACATATTAGTGTTAGCTCTGCTTACGATATTCGAAAGAAATTATTCGCAGCAATTCAAGAATTTACATTTGAACAACTAAGTAAATATCCGACATCTGCACTTGTAACAAGGTTTACAAATGATGTCCGACAAATTCAAAATACTGTTTTTATGGGATTACGTATTATGGTCCGAGCCCCACTTATGGTAATCGGTAGTGTTATTATGGCGTTTATTGTCAACCCGAAAATATCGATAGTCTTTCTCATAACCGTCCCAATTTTAATCATCTTTTTATTCACTGTTTTAAATATAGGTAGAAAAATGTTCGTACGTGTACAGCAGAATGTCGATAAAGTAAACCTCGTCATTCAAGAAAATATTGCTGGAATGCGAGTTATTAAAGCTTTTGTCCGTGGAAAAAATGAAAATAAACGTTTTAGTGAAGCGAACGAAACACTCGCCCGAAATACAGAGAAAGCTTTCCGCTTCATGGAATCTTCCATGCCTGTACTCATGTTCATTATGAACATAAGTTTAGTCATCATTCTTTATGTTGGTCATCAACAAATTCAAATTGGGACAACATCTGTCGGAGATGTTGTTGCAATTGTGAACTATGCATTACGCACAGTAATGGCTATTTCTATGTTTACATTTTTAACATTAGCATTCGCTCGTGCAACATCATCTGCAGAACGAATTGCACCCATTTTAGAAGAAAAAGTAGACAAACCGATACTTAAGCATGACTACACGGTAAAACATGGTGCTATTACATTTGATCAAGTTAATTTTACATACCCAAACGATACAGTTAACGTTTTACAACATGTATCTTTTCATATAAAACCCGGAGAAACAGTTGCAATACTTGGGTCAACTGGAGCGGGAAAAACAACATTATTCCAACTTATTCCTAAGTTATATGCTCCTTCAAGTGGAGAAATTTTTCTAGACGATCAACCGTTACATATGTATGATACGACGAATTTACGTACACAAATTGGATATGTACCGCAAAGTCCCCTACTCTTTACAGGGACTATTAGAGAAAATATAAGTTTTGGTAAAGCTGACATGTCTGGTACGATGCTTATAAAAGCCGCGAAAGATGCACAAATTCATGATACGATTACTTCTTTTCAACATGGATATGATACGGTTGTCGGTCAAAAAGGAGTCAATTTATCTGGTGGACAAAAACAACGTATATCCATTGCGCGCGCCCTTTTATTGCAGCCAAAAATTTTAATGTTAGATGATGCAACAAGTGCATTAGATACAAAAACAGAACATCTTTTATTAGATGCATTACGAACGTATGAATGTACGACATTAATTATTACACAAAAAATTTCAACGGCGAAACAAGCGGACAATATACTACTTCTCGATCAAGGAAAAGTCGTTGATTTTGCAAATCATGCAACATTATTAGAACGCTCTGCATTTTACCAGCGTATCGTGGAGTCACAAGCAGAAAGGGAGATTTCCCATGAGTAAAGCCGAAATAAAAAAAGCTTTTCAATATAATAAAATTGATATAAGTAATACAAACCCGGCAACAAAAACAGCGAAGCCTAGAAATAGTTGGCATACAATCAAACGGATTTTTACTTATCTTAAGCAATATAAATGGATGCTATTTCTCGTTATTTTTGCAGTACTTGCAAGCAGTGGTTTAAGTTTACTCGGTCCCTATTTAGTCGGAATGACAATCGATGATTTTATCGTCACCAAACGTCCTGACGGTTTACTGACTATATTAATCTTGTTAATTATCGTATATATATTGCATACATTATCTATCTTCTTACAAAACTATTGGATGATTGGCATTGCGCAAAAAACTGTTTATACATTGCGTAAAGATGTATTTGAGCAGTTCCATCGTTTACCGATTTCTTATTTTGATAAAAGACAACAAGGAGAATTAATGAGTCGGGTAACAAATGATATCGATAATATTAATAACACCTTAAATCAGTCGGTCATTCAAATCTTTTCTAGTGTCATAACTTTAGTTGGAACTGTTACTGTCATGCTCCTATTAAGTCCATTATTGACACTGATTACGATGACGATTATTCCTATCATGTTTTTTGCTATGCGGGCCATTACAAAACGAACAGGTCCACTTTATAAAGTACAACAAAAAGATTTAGGTGAATTAAACGGGTTTATCGAAGAAATGGTGTCCGGACAAGAAGTCGTGAAAGTGTTCTCTCAAGAAAAACATGTCATCAATGAATTCGATGAAAAAAACAAACAGTTACAATTATCAAGTTTTTGGGCACAAACGATTGCCGGCTTCATACCCAAAGTCATGAACACATTAAACTTCTTAAGTTTTGCATTTATTGCTTTTTTTGGTGGTATATTAGCGATAAAAGGATATATTACAGTAGGAGTTATCGTTATTTTCACTGAGTATGCACGCCAATTTACCCGTCCATTAAATGAATTGTCGAACCAATTTAATATTTTACTATCTGCGATTGCAGGTGCTGAGCGTGTCTTCCAAGTGTTAGATGAACAAGCTGAAGAAGACGATGAAGTAGATGCCGTTGACATCCATCATGTAAAAGGTCATTTTATTTTTGATGACGTTACATTCGGTTATGATGAGACACCGATTTTAAAAAATATTCACTTTGAAGTTCAACCAGGTGAAATGGTGGCATTTGTCGGACATACTGGTGCTGGAAAAACGACGATTATTAATTTAATTTCTCGCTTTTACAATTATGATTTCGGGGAAATTTTATTAGATGGAATACCATTAAATCAAATAAAACGTGCATCATTACGTCAACATATGGCATTCGTTTTACAAGACTCATTTTTATTCCAAGATACTGTGAAGGAAAATATCCGTTATGGAAAAATGGATGCAACAGATGAAGAAGTAATAGAAGCAGCAAAACGCGCAAATGCACATGATTTCATTATGCGTCTTCCAAATGGGTATGAAACAGTATTAGACCAAGAACGTAGTTCGATTAGTAAAGGACAAGTACAATTAATTACCATTGCTAGAGCGATGATTGCAGATCCAGAAATTTTAATTTTAGATGAAGCGACGAGCAATATCGACACGATAACAGAATTAAATATTCAAGCTGGTTTACAAGCTTTAATGAAAAATCGGACAAGCTTTGTCATCGCTCATCGATTAAACACAATCCAACGTGCTGATCAAATCATAATGCTTGAACATGGGGAAATAATCGAACGTGGTACACATGCACAATTGTTACGGAAAAAAGGAACATATTATGATCTATTTCAAACATAAAGGAGTTTATAACATGGCTAGAAAAGGAACAATGAATATGTACACGATAGAGAGTGAATTTTTACAAGAAAACATGAATATAAAGGTATATGAACCAGAACAATATGATGCGATTTATGAAAGACAAATTTGTATTATGCAAGACGGTGATGACTATTTTAATATGGGACGTGTTGCAACAGTAAGTGATCGTCTACATGAGGAGGACGAATTAATAAACACTATTTTCGTTGGCATTCATTATATGGACCGCGAAGATCGTTGGCGTAAATATTATCCTTTAGGGGATCAACATGAAGCATATAAAAATTTTCTATTAAAAGAAGTGCTTCCTTTTTTAGAAGCTTTACTTCCTATCCATCCTTTAGGAACAACGTACAGTTTAATGGGTGATTCATTAGCCGCAACATTTGCACTTATATTAGGAACGGAAAACCCGAACACTTTTTCCTCCATTATTTTACAATCTCCTTTAGTAGACGAGCCTGTATTAAATATAGTGGAAGACGTACATGATTTTAATCAATTGACGATCTATCATTCGATTGGATTACAAGAGGATGCGGTTATTACAACGAAAGATGAGGGAATGGACTTTATCGAGCCGAACAAACAATTACACGCTTTATTACAAAAACGAAATAATGATTACACATATACCGAAATTGATGTAGGAAATCATACGTGGAAACATTGGCAAAAGGAGTTACCTGATGTACTCACTCATATATTAGGATAAGATATCATATATTTTTCTTCTTTAGTATTTATTTAAACTTTGGTATACTAATTTAGTAGATACATTAAAAAGAGAATAAAAATTGAAATTGGAGGTCGAACGATGACATATGGAATTGTAATTTTCCCATCCGTTGATATACAAGATGAGGCAAATGCGCTTCGTAAACGATACGATCCGAAATACCCTTATATTTCACCACATATAACTTTAAAATATCCATTCCAAATGGACGCACAAGAACGTGATGAAACAGTGAAAGCATTAGAAGAAATTGCACAAGAAACCGAACCATTTCAAATCGAAGTAACGAAAATAAGTTCATTTTCTCCTGTTTCGAATGCGATTTACTTAAAAGTGGAAGATAATGAGCATTTAAACAAATTGAATGAAAAAATGCATGAAGGAGTATTTGATGCACATCGTGAGCATGCGTTCATTCCACATATTACTATCGCACAAGACTTACCAAGTGATGAATACTCTGATATATACAGTAGTTTAAGAATGCGTCAAATTCATTTTACAGACACGATTGATCGATTTCAATTATGTAAACAACTAGATAATGGAAATTGGACTGTTCACACGACATTCCACTTCGGTAAAAAATAATGGAAATTTTTATCGTACAAAATGAACAACAATTACAAGACGCATACACAATTCGAAAAAAAGTATTTGTAGAGGAACAGAACGTCCCTCTTTCCATTGAATTAGATGAACATGACGAACATGCCACACATTTTATTTGTTATGATTCCAGCAATAAACCAGTTGGAGCCTCTCGCCTACGTTTTATAGATAATTATGGAAAATTAGAACGTATTTGCGTAGATAAAGGTTTACGCGGAAAATCAATCGGTAAAAAGATAATTGAAATAATGGAAGTTGAAATCATTCATCAAGGATATCATGAGGCTGTTTTAAACGCTCAAACACATGCGACTACATTTTATGAAAAATTAGGGTATGAAGTTATTTCTGATGAATTCATAGATGCTGGTATCCCACACGTAACGATGAAAAAAACATTATAAAAC
>NZ_JAXHDE010000021.1:0-38686 GCF_037072005.1 Pseudogracilibacillus sp. SO10305
GCGGTTTTTCCCTGGAACTTGCGAATATATGCGATAATTCCGCAAGTGTGAGCCACTTTTCCCTGGAACTTGCGAATATATGCGATAATTCCGCAAGAGAAAGCCAATTCCACTGGGAACTTGCGAATATATGCGGTAATTCCGCAAGTGTGAGCGGCTTTTCCCTGGAACTTGCGAATATATGCAATAATTCCGCAAGTGTGAGCCACTTTTCCAGATAACTTGCGAATATATTTCCAAACAACTTCCCACCTCCCCCTCCTACCCATGCACATTTCTAGCACTTTCACATACATTAATGTTGATATGAACATAAAGGAGTTTTGTGCAATGAAAAAAATAATGCTATGCATAACTGCGCTACTACTCACGACAATTTTCACTGCTTGTAATACAACAACGAAACAGAAGGAAATTACATTATCTGAAGTAACACGATCGGTTTTTTATGCGCCTCAATATGCCGCAATTGAACTTGGTTATTTTGAAGAAGAAGGGATTGATATTGAACTACAAACCGCTTGGGGTGGCGACAAGGCGATGACTGCTCTCCTCTCTAACAAAGCAGATATTGCACTAGTTGGGGCTGAAACTTCCATCTATGTGAAACACCAAAACCCGAATGACCCTATCATTAACTTTGCACAACTGACCCAAACAGACGGTACATTCCTCGTGGCAAAAGAACCAAATGATCATTTCCAATGGGACGATGTAAAAGAAACAAACTTTCTCGGTCAACGCGTCGGCGGCATGCCACAAATGGTTGGTGAGTATGTACTCAAACAAAACGGCATCGATCCACACGAAGACCTTGAGTTAGAACAAAACATTGATTTCGCAAACATTCCGAGTGCTTTTTTAACGACAGACGCACAATATGTCCAATTATTCGAACCAACTGCAAGTACATTTGAAATGGAAGGCAAAGGCCATGTCGTTGCATCCTTTGGGGAACATTCTGGGAAATTGCCGTACACCGTATTTATGACAAAAACGAGCACGATCAAAGATGACGAGGAAATGATTGAGCAATTTACGAAGGCCATTTACAAAGCGCAAGAATGGATAGATAAAACCGACTCGGAAGAAATCGCCAAAATTATTCAGCCATATTTTGAAGATACTGAACTCGAATTACTTACCGCTTCCGTCGAACGTTATAAACAACAAGATTCATTTGCAACGTCCCCTCTCCTATCCGAAGATGGCTGGAACCATTTGCAAACGATAATGGAAGAAGCTGGTGAACTCCCGGCACATGCACCATACAATGAACTCGTCGATACGACTATCGCGAAAAAAGTGATGCAACAATAAGGAGGCTGTCGGATGGACTTTTTAACTTTTCACGAAGTTTCACATTATTATTTTTCCGAAAAAAATTATACGAAAGCAATCGAACATGTCGATTTCACGATGAAAGAAGGAGAGTTTATATCCATCATCGGCCCTAGTGGTTGTGGAAAATCAACGATTCTTTCTATCATTGCTCAACTAACTAAACAGACAGAGGGACATATTTTCGTCAATGGAAAATCAATTGCCCTGAGCGATATGACGGTCGGCTACATGTTGCAGCAAGATTATTTATTTCCATGGCGCACGATTCTCGATAACGTCTTAATTGGCCCAAAAATGAATGGTACATTATCGAGCGCTACAGTTGAAGAAGCGCGTACACTTTTACACGAAGTCGGTTTAGTTAATGTGGAAGAAAAATTTCCCCAAGAACTATCCGGTGGCATGCGTCAAAGAGCCGCCCTCGTACGAACCCTTATTAATGATCCGACCATTTTTTTATTAGATGAACCTTTTTCCGCTCTTGATTATGTAACAAAATTGACCCTCGAAAATCTTGTCGCCTCCATGATCAAAACATATAAAAAGAGCGCAATTTTAGTGACACATGATATTAGTGAAGCTATTTCCATGAGTGACCGAATTTTATTAATGGATGGTCAACCTGGTACGATAAAAAAAATATTTACGATACCGAGTGCTCTTCGCGAAACAAAACCTTTCTACGTAAGACGCCATGAAGCTTATCAAGCTTTGTTTGATGAAATATGGCAAGATGTACGAGGCAAAAAGGAGGAGCAACTAGATGAAACAGACGATTGAAAATATTTTGCATGACAATTTTAAAAAGAAAGTGAAACGTGAAAAGAAATTCGTCCTGACCGTACAACTCATTATATTCGTCATTTTTATCGTCGGTTGGGAACTTGGCAGTCGTCTTCACTTACTTGATCCATTAATTTTTAGCTCCCCAGCAAAAGTGACACAACTTATGGTTGAAAAATTAATCGATGGTACGATGACACACCATTTAGCTGTCACATTAGTAGAAACGATTATCGGCTTTTTACTCGGTACATTGCTCGGCGTTGTTCTTGCAACGATTCTATGGAGTTCCCGTCGATTATCGAATATTGCTGACCCATATTTGGTCGTCTTAAATGCCATGCCAAAAGTCGCCCTCGGGCCAATTTTTATTGTCGCTTTAGGTCCAGGTTATATTTCTATCATTATGATGGGAGCGATTATCTCCATCATCATTACAACAATCGTCGTTTTCACCGCATTTAGCGAAGTGGATGCACATTATATTACTGTGTTAAAAACATTTGGCGCAACGAGAAAACAAATATTTACGGAAGCTATCTTCCCCTCCTCCTTTCCGACGATTATTTCTACATTAAAAGTGAATGTTGGCCTAAGTTGGGTCGGTATCATCGTTGGTGAGTTTCTCGTCGCAAATCAAGGGCTCGGCTACTTAATTATTTATGGATTTCAAGTGTTCGACTTCACACTCGTCATGGCAAGCCTCGTCCTCATTGCCATTTTTGCTGCACTTATGTATAAAGTCGTTGAATTTATCGAAAAAAAGTACTTGGAACGGGCGCGGTCATGAAATTTTTAATCATTATTCAATAAAAAAACTAGAGACTAACATATATCTGCTAGTCTCTAGTTACTTATTTTTCTTTTTATACATTGCACTACATTTAATGGATTAGTACTTTTAGTAATTGCACTACCAACAATGACAATATTAATCAACGAAAAGTCTAAATTGGAAAGTGATGAAGGAGTAATACCACCTGCAACAGCAATTTTACAAGATTTCAGATTAGTCATAACATCATATAAATTTGATAGAGGGTTGATACTTTCTTTTTGTTCGTCTATTCCTATATGTAAACAGAAATAACGACAGCCTATTCCATATAAATCATTAATTTTCTCTACATCCTGTACTCCTAATAAATCAATCATTACTTCCTTATCGTACTTTGTCGCAGTTTGTAGTACCTTTTCAATTGTTGACACAGAAGAAAAAGCCATACAAGATGTAATATCAGCTCCCGCTTGAAATGCTTGGATTGCTTCACTTTCACCCGCGTCACATGTTTTCATATCTGCAAATAATAAAATATTCGGGTATTGATTTTTTATTTTTTTTACAATACTCATACCATATTGTTTTATAACTCCTGTACCAATTTCTATCACATCAATTTCTTCTGCTACCATATCAAGTATGGAGAAAGCTTCTTTTTCTGTCATTCTGTCTAAAGCTATTTGAATGAGCATCCTCGCTTCATCCTTTCACCACTTTTATTACACACCAGAATAAGCCATAAATCCTCCATCAACAGGAACCGTTACACCTGTAACAAATCCCGAATAATTTTCATCTACTAACCATATAAGTGTTCCAACTAATTCTTTTGCTTCACCAAAACGTTTCATTGGTGTGTTCGCAATGATTTTATTTGCTCTTTCCGTATAAGTACCATCTACTTCTGTTAATAAATCACGATTTTGTTCTGTTAAAAAGAAACCAGGTGCAATTGCATTTACACGTAATCCACTCTCTGCAAAATGCGTTGCCATCCACATAGTAAAATTATTAATACCTGATTTCGCCGCACTATATGCGGGGACTTTCGTCATTGGAACGTACGCACTCATTGAAGATATATTAACAATTGTCGGTGACGGACTTTTTAATAATTCTTTCCCAAAGACTTGACTCGTTAAAAAGGTACCAGTAAAATTTGTTGCAAATACTCTAGAAAAACCATCTTTTTCTAGATCAAAAAAACTTTTTCCTGATGCATTCGGTTCAAATGTTTCATCATCTGTAATCGCATCTGGATGATTTCCACCTGCACCATTAACAAGAATATCTACCCTGCCAAATGTATTAATAATAGCATTCTTCGCTTCTTCTAGAGAAGCTTTATCTAACACATCAGCTGCAAATGCAATAGCATTCCCCCCATTATTAACAATAGACTTTGCTACGGATTCCCCTTTTTCAATCGTTCGATTTAATATGGCAATATTTACACCGTGTCTTGCTAATTCTTTTGCCATTTTTGAACAAAGTACACCACTACCACCAGTTACAACTGCAACTCTATCTCGTAAATTTTCATGTATTGGATTCATTATGAAAGCTCCTTCTTTTTATAATGATAAGCATCCCATAATCCTAATAAATACATAATTCCTAATGCACGATCATACAATCCATAGCCAGGTCGGCATTTCTCGTCCCAAATATGACGACCATGGTCTGGACGAACATACCCTTTATAATTTTGTGATGCTAATTCTTTTATAACTCCTGCAATATCAATGGATCCATCTTCTGTTAAATGAGAAGTCTCGATAAAATCACCATTTTCATATATTTTTACGTTTCTAATATGAGCAAATGGTGAACGATGTGCATATTTGCTTGCTAAATCTTTCATATCATTATTAGGGTTTGCTCCTAATGACCCCGTACAGAACGTTAAGCAATGGGATGGAGAATCAGAAATAGAAAATAATTTTTTTATACTCGCTTCTCCCGTCATGATTCTTGGCAAACCGAAAATCGACCATGGCGGATCATCAGGGTGTATAGCCATTTTTATATCATGTTCTTCACATACAGGTAAAACTCGTTCTAAAAAATATGCTAAATTATCCCACAATTTTTCTTCATCAATAGATTCGTAGGCTTTGAATAACTCTTGAATTCTATCTAATTTTTCTGGTTCCCATCCGGGTAATGATAAATCTGTTGCATCCGAAACAGATTTGAATAAATCAAAAGGATCCACTTCCTCTATTTTTGACTTTTCATAAAATAATGCTGTTGAACCATCTGATAATGGATGAAATAAATCTGATCGAGTCCAATCAAAAATAGGCATAAAATTATAACAAATAACTTTTACACCGAACTCACCTAAATTTTTAATCGTTTCAATATAATTATCAATATATGCATCCCTATCTCCATCACCGATCTTAATGGATTCATGTATGTTTACACTTTCAACTACATCCGCATGAAAACCAAAGGATTTAATGTAATCAACTTCAGATTTAATTTCTTCCTTTGTCCATACTTGGCCCACTTCTTTTTTATGCAGTGCCCATACAATTCCTTTCACATTAGGAATTTGTTTTATTTGATCTAATGTGACTGTATCATTATCACGACCATACCAACGAAATGTCATATCCATTAAAAACAGCTCCTTTACAGTTTTGACAAGTATTTTTCACATTGTTCCACAACACCTTGTGCACCAGCTTCCTTAAATGCCTTCGTTAAGTCACTACCTATACCAACAGCGAAAGCGCCATCTTCTAACCACTGTGTAAAGTTATTCACATTGATGCCACCTGTAGGCATAATTCGTACATGTGGTAATGGTCCATTAACTGCCTTTATAAATGGAGACTCAAAATTATTTGCAGGGAATAGTTTAATAACGTCACAACCATGTTCATAAGCTGTAACCATTTCTTTTATAGTTAGACAGCCTGGTAAATAAGGAACAGCATACCGATTACATACTTTACTAATTTCTTCACTAAAATGTGGACTAACAATAAATTTTGCACCATGTAACAATGCATCACGAGCTGTTTCAGCATCTAATACTGTGCCTGCTCCAACCAAGGCATTTTCTTTGTTCAAAATTTTTATTACATCGCTTGCATTTGGTGTTGTATATGTTACTTCAATTGCATGCAACCCACCTTTAATTGCTGCTTCTGAAATCGCTACAGCCTCTGCTTGATTATTCCCACGAATAACTGCAACGACTTTTGATTGATGTAATTGTTGTAACACCTCATGTTTTGGTAACATTTTTTCTCTCCTATTCAAAGGTTATAAGTGCTTTCCTAACTTTATCTGGATTTTTTTCAATAAAATCGAACGCTTCTTTAATTTCTTCAATTTTAAAAGTTTGAGTGATAAATTCGTCCATTTGTAATGTTCTGTTATTTAATAACGAGATTACTTCTGGAAATTGATTTGTTTGTAGCCTTGATCCAACAATTGTTAATTCATTTTTTGTAATTGGCAACTGCTGAATGTTTGAAGGTATATCTGTAAAACCTAAACAAACTACTGTTCCAGCAGGAGAAGCAATTCTCACGCCTAATTCGAATGTTTGTGGAATACAAACTGCATCAATTACTACATTAATTCCTTCCCCTCTTGTTTTCTCCATTATGTTATTAACTAAATTTTTATCATTAGCTTGTAAAATAACATCCGCACCATTTTTTTTAGCAAACTGTAAACGGGATTCATCCAAATCTGTCATATAAACAAAGGCGCCTTTTAACTTTGCCATCTTCAAAGCACATATTCCAACTGGTCCACAGCCCTGAATAAGAACAGAATCTCCTTCCTCTACATTTCCACGCCAAACAGATTGCGCACCTATTGTCATTGGTTCTGCTAAAACTGCATCTTCCCAATCTAATATAGAATTAACGACATGCAACTGCTTTTCGTGTAAAGTAAAAAAATCTCGCATTCCACCATCTTCATGTACACCGAAGACAGATAATTGCTTACATACATTTGGCCGTCCTTTTCTACACGCATAGCATTCTCCACAATATGAGATTGGTTCCACGACAACATGGTCACCTACACGAACTTTTGTAACATTAGGGCCAATTTCTATTACTTCCCCAGTTACTTCGTGTCCAATAACACGTGGATACGTTGCTAATGGATTTGTACCATGATAAATATGCATGTCTGAACCACAAATACCTACACGTTTCGTTTTCACTAAGACATCGTGATCATCAATAACTTTCGGTTGTTCAGTTTCTTGAATTACTAAATCATTCGGCCCTAACACTTGAACACATTTCATTTTTTGTCATCCCCTAATTAAATAAACTCGGTAAATATAATGTTAATGCCGGTATAAATGCAACGAGTAAAAGTACAATCACACTTACAAGTAAAAATGGTAATAATTCCCTCGTCGCTGTCCCCATAGACACCTTCCCTATTTGTGAGGCGACAAAGAGACATACACCAACCGGTGGTGTTACAACTCCAATAATCATTGCTAACACCATCGTTACCCCAAAATGTATTGGATCCATTCCGATTGATGTTGCAACTGGTAATAATACTGGAAACAAAATAACTAAACCAGCAATTGTTTCCATAAATGTACCTACAAAGAGAACTAACGCTAATATTAATAAAATAACGATATATTTATTTGTAGAAATTCCTAAAATGACATCTGCAACCATTTGTGGGATTTGTTCACTTATTAAAATCCAACCAAAAAGATTTGCAAATCCAACTAATAACATTATAGACGCTGTTGTTGTCATTGTGTTTAACATTATTTTAGGAATTTCTATAACCGGTAATTCTCTATAAACAAAAATACCAATGATAAGTGCATAAATAACCGCAACAATAGATGCTTCTGTAGGTGTAAATATTCCTCCCAAAATTCCATATAAAATAATTAATGTCATTAATAACGCCCAAAAAGCACCAAAGAAACTTTTTACAATTTCTTTAAATGATTTTGCTTCTCCTTTTGGATAGTTACGTTTGACAGAAATAATGTAAGTTGGAATCATTAATCCAAGACCAATCATAATTCCTGGAATAATACCACCGACGAATAAATCACCAATTGATAGAGATGCTAATGTACCCACAATAATCATTGGTAATGATGGTGGGATAATAGGTCCAACTGTGGATGATGAAGCTGTTACTGCCACGGAAAATCCCGCACCATAACCTTCTTTTTTCATAGCTGGAATTAATATTCCACCAATACTAGCTGTATCTGCTAGTGCTGTACCAGAAATGCCACCAAACCCCATAGAGGCTCCAACGTTTGCCAATCCTAATCCACCACGCACTCGACCTAATATGCTATTCGCAAAATCGATTAAGCGATTTGTAATTCCTCCAACATTCATTAAGTTACCTGCTAATATAAAACCTGGAATACATAGCAACACAAATGAATTTAATCCTTCAAACATTTTTTGTGGGATTATACTTAACGATATATCTGCAACTACTAAATAAAGAACTGATGACAATCCCAAGCTAAATGCAATCGGAAACCCTAAGAAAATTAATACTAAAAATGATATAAATAACATTAAAGCCATCATATTTCTCCACCGCCAGACACTTCGTATTTATTTTGTTTATTTTTAAATAAATACCATAATCTTACTAAACAATAAAATGATAAGAAAACAGACATTATTAACATTGAAGAATGAATCAATGACATTTTAAATGGCATCGTTGCAGATTTTTGTTTATGTCCTAAAATCATAAAAAAATACGATTCTTTACTCATAATAATGCTAAAAACTAAAATGATTGTGTAAATAATAATTTCATATACTCTTCTAACCTTGTCACTTAGCCTACCAATAATCAAATCAACATTTATATATTCATTTTTTAACAATGCAAGAGGTGCACCACAACTTATTGCAAATAAAAAGAAATACCTAGTTAATTCTTCTGTCCAAACATATGAAAATGGTAAAAACCTAGATAAGATTTGCATACAAACAATAACGATAATTCCTGTAAAAGCAATGATAGCTAAAACACTTAATATATTCGTTATCATTCGAAAAGTGAACTTCATGATCATTCACTTCCTTTCAAATTTATAAGGTGAAAGGCACGACTATAATAAGTTGTGCCTTTCATACTAATTACTCAACTTCTAAAATCTTTTCGTATAACTCAAACTGCTCTTCAGATAATGTCTCTTTTAACGCTGGCTCCATTTTCTCTCTAAATGAATCCTGATCTACGTCAATAAATTCCATTCCAGCCTCTTCTAGTTCCGCTTCAATCTGGTCGATTTCATCTTCAAACAATTCTGCACCAAACTCTTGTGCTTCTGCAGCTGCTTCACGAACTGCTTCTTGTTGATCCTCTGTTAAAGCGTTAAATTGCTCATTCCCTACAAGTACATAAATCCATGAATAAACATGTTCAGTTCTGTTCACATAATCTTGAACTTCGTATAATGCGCCGCTTTGGATTAAATCAACTGGGTTTTCTTGTCCATCGATTACATTTTGTTGTAAGCCTGTAAATACTTCATTAAAGTCCATAACTTGAGGTTTTGCTCCAACTGAATCCCATGCATCTAAAAATAAAGGCACGTTTGGAACACGCATTTTAAATCCACTTATGTCTTCTACTTTTTCAATCGGCTTATTTGATGTTAAGTTTCTTGGAGCCCGTGTTAAATAAAATAATGGTGTTAATTCCGCTTCTTCAATAATTTGTTCTTCAATTTCTGCTCCGATGTCACCTTCTACAACGCTTTTAACATGGTCACCATCTCTAAACGCATAAGGAGTTGCTAAAAGTGCTGCTTTCGGTGCCCAATTTTCTAATGTTTCACCAGAGAATACTAAATCTGCAGTTCCTGCATGAATTGCATTAATTGTATCTGTTTCTCCACCTAATGTATTACTAGGATAAATTGTAATTTCAATTCCACCATCAGTTTTTTCATTTACTAATTCAGCAAATTTTTCCGCTGTAGCATGCCAAATATGATTTTCATCTGCTAAATGTCCTAACTTCCACTTCACCGTATCCCCTTTAGAACCACTATTCTCTCCATTATTTCCACTATTGTTATTAGAACCACAAGCCGCTAAAACAAAAATCGCAACTATTAATGTAATAAACCACTTTATATTTTTCATTTCAAATTCCCTCCAATTAACTATTTAAATAATTAAAAACACTTTTCGGAACTGTAACACCTTCACGTTTATTCCTTTCCTCATCTGCATGTTCAATATCACCAGGAACATATACTTGATCAACACCTTTTTTAGGTGGTACATTCCTCAGCTCTTCCATCATTTGATCCATCTGCTCTAAAAATTGTTCTTTATTTGTAAACATTTCTGGATCAATTGCACAGAAATAATGGCCCAACTTTCTTTTTTGATCTAAATTACTATACATTTTGGATATATGGGGACCAAATTTTGATCCCGTTAATAAACCAGAAAAAATATCTACTACAATAGCTAATCCATATCCTTTTACTCCACCAAATGGTTGTAAGGATACAACTTTTTTCGGATCTGTCACGGATTCACCTCTTTCGTCCACCCCCCATCCATGTGGTATACTTTCATTTTTTTCTTTATGATTAAGCACTTTACCTAATGCTACGTTAGATGTTGCCATATCTAAAATAAATGGTTGATTCCTTTTAGCTGGTACTCCATATGCGATAGGATTTGTGCCTAAAAACGATTCTGTTCCTCCATAAGGGACAACAATTTTATCAGTGTGTGACATTGCAATTCCAATCAAACCATGTTTGGCAATTTTTTGGACATAATAACTTAAAGCTCCACAATGACTACTATTCATGGCAGTCACCATTCCTACTCCATTTTCTTTTGCTAAATGAATTGCTTTATCTGTTGCTTCATCTGCTATAACGTGACCAATTCCATCTCCACCATTCAAAACACCTGTTACTTTCCCAGTTTGTTCAAATGAAATTGTCGGCGCTGTATTTATACCACCAGCAGCAATTCTATTTACATAATGTTCCGTTCGTAACACACCATGGGAATTTACATTTCTCAAATCTGCATGTATTAAAATTGTCGCTACCTTTTTCGCATGGGCTTCATTTAATCCTACTTCTTTTAATTTTTTGTACGACAATTGTTTTAACTGTTCATGTGACACTATTACAGTATCCATTTATACACCTACTCCATATTTGTATGATTCTTAATCATATTTGTCATATCGCTAGTACTATCGATTATCGCAGCATCGAGAACTATATGTGCCATTTGATCAAATTGATTTCCTAAAGGTTGAATGGTTTTTGTATCATTTTGTAAATCTTTTTTTGTCGTTGCATTTATCCATAATCCATTTAGGAAAAAATCATCTGTTAATGCTTCTTTATTTGCTGTCACTAAAAAAGTCGTTGCAC
Source organism: Pseudogracilibacillus sp. SO10305 (assembly GCF_037072005.1). Classification (NCBI taxonomy): domain Bacteria; kingdom Bacillati; phylum Bacillota; class Bacilli; order Caryophanales; family Bacillaceae; genus Pseudogracilibacillus; species Pseudogracilibacillus sp. SO10305. The sequence continues at coordinate 11,334 of NZ_JAXHDE010000021.1, forward strand.
CTATATTACTAGCAAGTTTTCCAATATACCGAATCGCATTTGTTTTCGCAGATCCAGAAATTAAAATACAGACATCATTTTTACGGATTGCGGGACTAATTGTTTCACCTATAACATATACGTTTTTTCCGCTATGCATGCTCCTCATCGCAATCATTTTTGCTACTAAACCTGAGCGACCTTCCCCAAAAAAGTGAAATGTCGTATCCTTTCGTAATAACCAGACGATAGTTTTATATTGTTGTTTATCTATTTGTTCTGTACAAAATTGTAACTCGCTTAAGATTGAATGAACCGTTTTCATAAATTCATATCATTACCTTTCAATTAATTGAATATTATTAACAAAAGCTTCTACCTCTTCTTTATAAGGAAGTCCTTCATTATCACCACTTACTGTTGTAACTAGTGCACCTACCCCATTTGCAAAACATAATCTAGAAATATACTCCTTCTCATGCAAGTATCCATATATATAACCAGCATCAAAACCATCTCCAGCACCTACAGTATCAACAACATTGACATTAAACGCTTCTTGCTCATACCAAGTATTGTTGCAATATAATTTCGAACCGTTCTCTCCATCCTTAATTACCAATTCTTTTATTCCATATGCATCTACGAATTCGATAAACTCAACTTCAGTTGACTTATTCGTAATCATTTTCAATTCATCTAAACCCGTTAACAAAATGTCGACGTATGGAAAAATCCGCTCAAAAGTAGTACGTGCTTCTTGTATCGTCCACATTTTCAATCGAATATTTGGGTCAAATGAAACTGGAATTTTAAATTCCTTTGCTTTTTTTAATAATGTTTCAATAATTTCGATATTATTTTTATTAATTGATAAAAAAACACCTGTAATATGAATTAGGTCAATGTCACTTAATAGATCATCTGTTACTAAACTTTTTGTCATCGTTAAAGTCGGTGAAGGATGACGATAATAAAATGTACTCCCAGAGCCATCCTCATTGATTTGTTTAAAATTCAAAGATGTTGGATATTCATCGGTAAACTCTACATCTGTCATATCCACTCCTTCACCACGTGCAAAGTTAAAAATTGCTCTACCAAACTCATCTTTACCTAATCTACTTATCCATTTACATTCAACACCTAATCTTGCCATACCTATTGCAAAATTTAATTCCGCCCCACCGGCTCTTCTTTCAAAATGAGTGACAAATCTCAATGGTCCTTTTGTAATTGGATTCATCGTCACAAGCGCATCACCAATTGTTAGCACTTTTTTACTTTTTTTCATTTTACCTATCTCCTATAACTATATTGATTCCCTTTTAATTACTGTTGGCATATAACGTTTTACTTGGTATGTATCATTTAATTTTTCTTGTTCCATTAAATCAAGTAACTTTTTTGCGGCATCTTTTCCAATTTCAAATGTTGGTTGCTTAATCGTTGTAATGGGTGTAGATGCTATTTCTAAATAATCAGAATCATCAATAGAAATTATTGCCATTTCATTAGGGATGGAAATGTTTTTTTCTTTTAAAAACTTTAATAATTCAATTAATGAAACATCATTTGTTGCAAAAAATGCATTTGGTAAATTTCTCGTTACATATAAATGTTCTAATTTATTTTTAATATTGTTTTTGTCGGTTGCAATGATCCATTCTTCATTGTACGGCAAATTCAATTCATGAATTGCTTTTTCAAATCCATTTAACCGTTCAATCCTAGGTGTGACTAGTTTTTCTAGTGATGTACTAACAACACCAATTTTTGTATGTTTTTCCATCAGCAACCTAATCGCCATTATAGCTGCCTTTTCATTATCTAGCATAAATGCCGGATAAATTAACGGCTCAATTTTTCGGTCAATAAAGACAATGGGAAAATTACTTTTCTTTAATGTTTCGTAGTAGGACATATTTCCACCAGTTGGTAATATAATTAGCCCATCTACTTGTTTCGCAATTAACATTTCCATATAACGTCTTTCTTTTTCAGGTTGATCATCTGCATTGCATACAAACACTTGCACATTTACTTCTTCACAAACATCTTCAATAGAACGTATAATTTCATTAGAAAATGAGTGAATGATATTAGCTACGATGACACCTATCGTGTAAGTTTTCCGCTGTTTTAAGCTTTTCGCAATATAATTAGGAACATATCCTAATTCTTCTATCGACTTTTCAATTCTATTTTTTGTTTCTTCTGCCATATACTCATATCGTTTATTTATAAACTGCGATACAGTACTTTTCGATACACCTGCTTTTTCTGCCACATCTTGCATCGTTATCTTTTTCATTTATCTCTTCCTTTACTAAACCGGTTTACTAAATCGATTTAGTAAAATTATAATATAGTTAAATCACATTTGCAATCGTTTTCAGCTAATTATTTAAATTTTTATTTTTAATTAAAGTCTATTCATTCCACTTTTAATATTTTCCATGAAAAACAAAAAACTAAGCCATCTTTCGGCTTAGTTTTTTATGTTAAAATGTCGTTCAATGTATGCGAGACAATGTGTCAACACATCATCTTTCATCATAAAACTGAATAGATCATTTTCTTTTATGTTCGAAGGAATATTGTCAAATAAACGTGGCCCCTCCGTTTCATAATATGTCACCTGTTCTTCCATCCGTTCGATCCTCGCAAAATAAACGTTTTTGATGATGGAATCACTTTTTCCAGCTACATGATATTGTGCGATATAATGCAAATACTGTACTGTTGCACCCGTTTCTTCCATTACTTCACGAATCGCGGCGACATCAGCTGTTTCACCAGGTTCCACTTTTCCGCCGGGAAACTCGACTCCACGGCTTTTATGTTTCGTCATCAACCATTTGTCCTCATAACGTGCAATGACCCACACATGTTTCGGGTCTTTTGAAAATGGTTCTTGTTCAAACGATAATTGTACTTTATTTTTGTAAAAATCTTTGAATATAAATTTCAACCTTCAAGTCAACCTTCCCGCTTCTATTTCTATTTTAAATGATACCATTTATTAGGAAAAATAGAAACGAATCTACCAGAAACTATTTCATTCTTTTCACTTCTGTTAAAATTCCTTCTTCCATCATGCGATCTTTCGTCTCTTGATCAGCAAGGCGGTAAATATTTTCATAAATATCACGCAATGTTTCATTGTACCTATCATTCGACACATCATTCGAATACGGCATAATTGGAATATGTGCCCTAACATATGAATCAAATTCATATTTTCCTAATTCGGTAAATTTCAACTCCAACATATCTGCCTCTTGTTGCGATGCAGTTATGACTAAACCACGTGCTTTTCCATTAGTAACTTCTGTTAACTGCTTTGCTTGCACATCGACCTCATAGCGTTTTTTCTCCATCCGTATCAACCTCCATTAATAGGTTGTACCAATTATAGGAAACTCATACATATATTTTACAACTGTTCCGCTAATTTATGCCGCATAATTTTATTAGATGCATTTCTCGGTAAAACATCTACGATAAAAAATTGTTTCGGAATTTTGTACGATGCAAGGGAATCGCGCAATGATTCTCGAAGGGCTGCTTCATCCATCTTTTTGTCTGTCACAATAAATGCAACAGGGACTTCCCCCCATACATCATCACGTTTTCCAACGACAGCAGCATCGATGACGTTCGAATTTTTTAATAAAACTTGTTCAATTTCCGTCGGGTATATATTTTCTCCACCAGAAATGATTAAATCATTACGACGATCTACGACATATAAAAATCCTTCCTCATCGAATCGACCTAAGTCTCCGGTATGGAACCAACCATCATGGAAACTTTTTTCATTTGCCATGTCATTTTTATAATATCCTTCCATTACCATCGGTCCACGAACGAGAATTTCTCCGATGCCATCCTCATTCGGTGCATCAATTTGTATGTCAGCTGGGAAAAGCGCTTTGCCAGATGCGCCTAATTTCTGGCGTGCATCTTGTTCACTAAGCGTGACGATTTGTGATGTCGTCTCTGTCATGCCATATGACTGGAACAATGGGATAGACTTTTTCTCCACTTCATCGAGTAAAACACTTGGCACAGAGCCACCACCAAGTAGAATGCAGCGTACATTACTCGGAAAACTTTCCCCTTTATTGTCTTTTATATAATTTTTCAACATTAAAGTCACAAAGGATACGATCGTTATTTTGCGATTTTTCATCGCTTCATACACGATTTCCCGATCATATTTTTCCATCATGAAAACGGTCATCCCATATATAACACTTTTTACTAACGTCGAAAAACCACCAATATGGAACATCGGCAATGTTAGTAACCACTTATCATTCTTATGAAGCCCTAAATTCAATGCCGAACTGACCGCACTCCACCAATGATTGCTGTATGTATGAACGACCGCTTTCGGATTGCCTGTCGTTCCAGACGTAAACATCATCGTATAAGGTTGCGTCATATCAATTTCTTTTTTTAACGAAATATTTGCTTCTCGTAAGGAAAAAATAGCTTCGAATGTGTGCATGTTTGAAAAATCTAATCCTTTTTCAGTGAGTAATTGCTCTTCTCCAATTAATAGTTGGACATCCGCCGTTTTTAATTGATATGTCAACTCACGGTTCGTCAATTTCGTATTCAATAAAACAAGAACTGCTCCAATATATGTACATGCATGCGCGATAAAGGCGATATTTTCACTATTTTGTGCAAGGAGTGCGATTTTTTCTCCTTCCTTTATATTGAGCGTAGCCATTTGTTTGGCGATTTGTTTACTTTGTTGTTGCATTTGCTTGAATGTCCACGTCGTTCCATCTACTTTTTCAAGCGCAATGCCCTCCGGTAGCAAATATGCTTGACGGTCCAGCCATAACGGCATTCTTTCTCCCATTCCAATCCCTCCTTTTTATTTTTTATTTAAAATTATATGATTGTAACAGTTGAAAATAGCATCTGTGTTAAGTCTACATTCTGGCGCACCTGAAATACTGTTATTGCGAATATAGGGGGCCGAGATGGCGCCTTGCGTCCTTGAGCTTTGATTTTTTCAGATTTCAGGGACGATAGAAGCCCCTTGCGTCCTTGAGATTACACTTTTCCTGATTTCAGGGACGGTAGAAGCGCCTTGCGTCCTTGAGATTACATTTTTCATGATTTCAGGGACGATAGAAGCCCCTTGCGTCCTTGAGATTACATTTTTCATGATTTCAAGGACGATAGAACAACCCAGCGTCCTTGAGATTACATTTTTCATGATTTCAAGGACGGTAGAAGCGCCTTGCGTCCTTGAGATTACATTTTTCATGATTTCAGGGACGATAGAAGCCCCTTGCGTCCTTGAGATTACATTTTTCATGATTTCAGGGACGATATTAGCGCCCAACGTCCTTGAAATTCAATTTTTCCTGATTTCAAGGACGATAGAAGCGCCCAACGTCCTTGAGTTTTGATTTTTCCTGATTTCAAGGACGATAGAAGCGCCCGCTCCCAATCCCAACACCTTACAAACAAAATGAAACACGTACCAGCAATTGGTCGTGTTTCATTTTTTCTAAGATGCTTACTTATTAAGGGAAACGTGGGAATTGATCGAAGTCTGGAGTGCGTTTTTCTTTAAACGCGTCGCGTCCTTCTTTTGCCTCGTCAGATGTGTAATATAATAATGTTGCATCTCCACCCATTTGTTGCAATCCTGCTAAACCGTCTGTTGCAGCGTTGAATGAAGCTTTTAAGAAACGAAGTGCAGTAGGTGATTTCGCTAAAATTTCGTCACACCATTCTACTGTCGTTGCTTCTAATTGTTCTAATGGAACGACTTTGTTAACTAAGCCCATTTCATATGCCTCTGCAGCAGTGTACTGGCGGCATAAGTACCAAATTTCACGTGCACGTTTTTGACCAACCATTTCTGCTAATAAACCTGCGCCATATCCAGCATCAAAGCTACCAACTTTTGGTCCAGTTTGTCCGAATGTCGCATTTTCTGAAGCAATTGTTAAATCACATACGACGTGTAACACGTGTCCACCACCGATTGCGTAACCATTTACCATCGCGATTACTGGCTTAGGAATTGTGCGGATTAAGCGTTGTAAGTCTAATACGTTTAGACGTGGGATTTGGTCTGTTCCAACATATCCACCATGTCCACGTACAGATTGGTCTCCACCTGAACAAAATGCTTTGTCCCCTTCACCTGTTAAAATGATCACGCCAACACTTGAATCATCACGAGCATCGGCAAATGCATCGATCATTTCACTTACTGTTAGTGGTGTGAATGCATTATGTTTTTCTGGACGATTCATCGTAATTTTTGCGATGCCGTTTGATTTTTCATATATAATTTCTTCATAATCTCTTACTTTTTCCCATTGTACTGTCATTATGGACACCTCTTTATATATTTTTTAAATAGAATAAATTTCCCTATTCGAATAGTAAAATGGTTCGATCATCTAGAGCAAATCCGCTCCAAAAAATCACCCAAACGTGAATACTCCACGACGACCTCAACCAATAGCTCACATTTTCAAACAAAACGTATTCATTCTATTTTATTAACTGCTTCCATACTATTTTAGCAAATTTTTCTACTTGTTCAACATGCACACAATGTCCTGCCTGTGCTACGACAAAAAGTTCTCCACAACAAAGTGAACGCACCATCTTTTCGTTAATTTGGACGAATTTTTCATCTTGTTCACCGACAATGAGCGTCACTGGCATCGTCATCGCATCTAGCTTGTCCCACCACGATGCTTGCACACCAGTTCCCATCGTTCGTAGTGACATTGCAAGTCCTACTTCACATTGTGACAAACGTTCGGCTCGAATAGTGGCTCGAACCGATTCAGGTAATGCTTTTTGTGTCGCAAATAAAGGGATATTTTCCCACGCAGCGACAAAAGCCTCTACCCCATTCGCTTCAATTTTCTTCGCTAAAACTTCATCCCTTGCTACTCGCGACGTCCTTTCAGCCTCTGTCGCAAGTCCAGGTGATGCACTTTCTAAAAGGAGGGCTTGCACTTTTTCTGGAAAAAATTGTGCAAACGACAATGCCGTTCTTCCTCCTAAAGAATAACCGAGAAGGGTACATTTTTGTACTTCAAGCTTCTCGAGTAATGCATGCAAGTCATTAGAAAATTGCTCCATCGTTCGACCTGTCGAGCAAGTTGTTTTCCCGTGTCCAGGTAAGTCAATACGAAGGACGGTAAACTGCTCGCGTAATGTTTCAGTGAGCATATCCCACGTATGAATGGTCCCGGTAAAACCGTGCAGTAAGACGAGCATATCGCCTGTCCCTTCGACACGATAGCGATAGGTGGCATCTCCAATTGTAAAAAATTGATCCTCGTGTTTATTGGACATATTGCTCCACCTTTTGAACAATTTTTCCCCAAATATCTCGGTGCCATGCTACATTTTCGGCACGATCTGTCTGAACTTCTATGACAGATAGGCCATTCATTTGTAAACTTTGCTCATACTGTTGGATGAAAGCATCGACATCTTCAACAATGCTGTAAATACCTTCATACATATTGACTGCATAGGAGAAGTCAATATGTAGTGGCGTTCCGAATAATGTTTCAAAATGTTTCTCCTCTTTGGACTGAGGTAGAAACGAGAAGATACCTCCACCATTATTATTGATGACGACGATTGTAATGTCAATGTTATAATGTTTCGCCATCCATAAACTATTTAAATCGTGATAAAAACTTAAATCCCCAATAAACAAGGTGACACGTTTTTTCGTGACAGCTGCCATCCCTAACGCGGTTGCGATCGTTCCATCAATCCCACTAACGCCACGATTCGCTTGCACGATAATATTTTTATCCGTTTGGAAGAAAAATGTATCGATATCTCGGACTGGCATGCTGTTTGCTGTAAATAAAATACTATTGTTCGGGACACAAGTCGCTAATGTTCGTGCAGTAATTCCTTCTGTTAGCGTCTTATCCTCTGCTTGCAAAAAGTCTTTCGCTATTTGTTCTGTCACTTGCCATTTATGCAGCCATGTTCGGTCTTCCTTTGCTTCAATATAATGCATCATATCTTCACAAAATCGAACACTATTAGCAATAATATACTGTGTATCATCATTCGTCGGTTCTCGCACCTCTTCGCCTTCTTCAACGACAAACTGTGGCACACGACGATGTTCTGTCGAATAAAACATAAAGTTTTTCGAAATTGGCATCGCACCAAAACGAATCATATAATCAGGTTGAAACTCTGCACGAATTTTTTCAGTACGTAAGACGGCATCATAGGTCGTTATTACTGTATCTTTCTCATGTGCACCTGCTCGGAGTTGTGACAATGGATCCGCCAAAATTGGAATGTTTAACTGTTCACTTAAAGCGATTACTGCATCTGCTAACGTCATATCAAATTGTGGTCCACAAACGATAAGTCCACGTTCTTTTTCTTGCATCACTTTTGCTAATTGCATTAATTGTGTCGGCTCCAAACGTTTTTTTCCTGTATGTAACACATTAAAACGTTCTTTTCGTTTGCCCCAAATATTGTCCAATGAAAAATCAGGGACGAGTGGCTCACGAAACGGGAAGTTTAAATGAACTGGTCCCGCCACAGGTCCTTCTGCAATTCGATATGCACGCCCTGCCCTTTGTCTTACATAATCAAGCATCATATCAGATCCTTCTGGTAAAGCCATTTCTTCAAATATTTTTACAAAATCGCCATACATTCCAACTTGATTGATCGTCTGTGATGCACCGATATGACGTAATTCATGTGGTCGATCTGCCGTTAACACGATAAGGGGCACACGTGCATACCTCGCCTCAACGATAGCTGGCATATAATTTGCTGCCGCCGTACCAGACGTACAAACGATCGCAACAGGCTTTTTCGTTTTCTTCGCAATGCCTAATGCAAAAAATGCGGCAGAACGTTCATCGATGACGACATATTCTTTTATTTTTTTATGTTCACATAACATCATCGCAAGTGGGGTCGATCTTGACCCGGGTGAGATGACGGCATGCGTGAGCCCGCTACGGAATAACTCATCGACAAAGTTACCGACATAGCGGGTTACATTTTCTGTATGATTCATTCGCAATCCTCCAACACATTATACATCGGTAAAAATTTTACCCCTGTTTCCTCATATTCCATCTGTGGATCCGAATCGCGCATGACACCACATCCAGCGAATAATGAAATTTCTTCGCCTTGGACAAGCCCTGAACGAATCGCGACCGCAAATTCGCCATTATGATTCGAATCGACCCAACCAACAGGCGCACCGTACCAACCACGGTCTAATCGTTCATGCTCCCGAATATACGTTAATGCCGCTTCTTTCGGTAAACCGCCGAGTGCTGGTGTCGGGTGTAATTTTTCTACCGTATTAAAAATCGATCTGTTCGCTTTTAATGTCGCTGTCACTGGTGTAAATAAATGGTGTAAATTCCGTAATGTCCATACAGTCGGTTCATTCGGAATATGCACTGTTTCACAATCATCCTCAATACTATCACGAATCATTTGGACGACATAATGATGTTCTTCACGGTTTTTCGGGTCTTCTAATAAATCTTGTGCAATTTGTTTATCTTCCGCTTCTGTTTTTCCACGAGGTGCTGTTCCCGCAAGACATGTCGATAAAAGCTCGTCTCCCTCTACTTGAACGAGTCTTTCTGGTGTCGCACCGATGAAGCAATTATCATCTTCTTTTTCAAATGCAAACACATAACTATTCGGCTGTGTTTCCATTAAACGATGTAACATCCATGCAATGTTGGCACGCTGATTTAACTGCACACGCATTTCGCGAGCGAGCACAATTTTCTTCGCTTCGCCTCGTTTAATTGCATCGACTGCATCTTGCACAGACTGCTTCCACTCATTCGGCGCAATCTCTTTTTCGGCAACAATTTTTTGTCCGGACACTTTCTTTAAAGGTGCCGGTTGTAAATATTGTTTCATTTCTTCTATTCGCAATAAAACTTCCGCAACATTCGTCGTTTCATTCATTTCTATTTGAAATGTTACATAATAGTTATTTTCATGATGTACGACCGTCATCTCTGGAACCATTAAGGCACTCGTTTCATACTTTTCCCATAAAGTCGTTCGTTGTTTTTTCGAATCAAAATCCATCCCGCCAAGAGCAATTGCCCCTGTTCCAACTGTTTCATAAGGGTCATAAATAATGGCATCTTGTACAAATGTATCCCACTGTTGTTGCAATGTATGAATTTGATCATCTGAAGCGATGATCGTCTTCGTTGTACCAATTCCTACGATGGAAAAATCTTTATTTCCATTCGTCCAAAACTGACGTTGTTTTCCTTTATTTTTTGCAGCATTAAATACATCGATCATTATGACTGGTGCAATTTTTTCAGACCAGCTAACGAACAATGCCTTCCTAGCTTGTACAGCTTTTTCTTTCGTTTTATATAAAAAGGACTGTAACGTTTTTTCCTGTAAATCGATCATTACGATACCTCCAATAATACGTAGCATTTTCGCTACTCTTCTATTTTATGCTTATTTTGATAGATTCTCAAGAAAATGGACCATTTTCCACTGTTTTCATTCCATTAAATTGACATGTCGTTGTCCATTCCATAAGATGAATAAGGAGTATGTTTTTTTATTGAGAGAAAGAAGGAGATTTTTTCAAATGGCACATGATAAAACGATGATCAAAGAAGTGTTAAATGAACGAGATGGATTTCAAGTTTGGTGGCGTTTATTACGTCCCCACACATTAACAGCCTCGTTTATCCCTGTCTTTGTCGGAACTGTTTTTGCCTATGTGGAACAAGAAACGTTCCACTTATTATTATTTTTAGCGATGTTAGTCGCATCGATTTTAATTCAAGCTGCGACGAATATGTTCAATGAATATTATGATTTCGTTCGTGGATTAGACAATGAAAAATCGGTCGGTATTGGGGGAACTATCGTCCGTGATGGGGTACAACCAAAAACGGTCTTACGTTTAGCGTTCACTTTTTATGGAATTGCATTTATTTTAGGTATATATATTTGTTATGCTTCAAGTTGGTGGATTGCATTAATCGGAGCAGTATCGATGGTCATTGGTTACTTATATACTGGTGGGCCTGTGCCGATTGCATACACTCCTTTTGGGGAACTTTTTGCTGGCGGACTAATGGGTACTGTCATGATTGCCATTAGTTATTTTATCCAAGCTGGTACTATAACGAAAGAGATGATTTTCGTTTCCCTTCCTGTTGCCATTTTAATCGGAGCGATTTTGATGGCGAACAATATTCGTGACCTTGATAACGATAAAATTAGTGGACGAAAAACGTTAGCGATTTTACTCGGGAGAAAAGGGGCTATTACGATGCAGGCGTTTTTCTTCCTTAGTGCATATGTCATTACGATGTTATTAATTATCGTCGGGACATTGCCCATTTGGTCGCTCATCGTTTTATTAAGTGTTCCAAAAGCTGTGCATGTTATTAGAGGATTCGCTGAAAATACAACACCGCTTGAAATGATGCCGGCAATGGCAAATACTGGAAAGACGAATACGATGTACGGTTTTTTATTAGGCATTTCCATTTTGATTTCTATTTTTATGTAATGCATTTGTCCAAACGGAGCAGTTTTCATGATATAATATCACGAAAGCTGCTCCGTTTTTATTTTAATTTTATTGGAGGATGATACAATGTTTAAGGAAAATAAATTAATGGAAGCATTAGGAATAGAAATCGTAACATTAGAAAAAAACCGTGTCGTCATGACGATGCCTGTCGATGAACGAACACATCAACCAGCAGGATATTTACACGGTGGCGCAAGTGTCTTATTAGCTGAAACTGCGGCAAGTATTGGTGGCTTTTTAAATGTTAACGAAGAAGAAGAAGAAGCTGTTTTCGGTGTCGAAATTAATGCGAATCATTTAAAAAGTAAACGAGAAGGTGTCGTAACCGCAACTGCTACACCAATACATATCGGGCGTACGACACAAGTGTGGAACATCGACATTCGCGATGAACAAGATGCGAAAATTTGTATTTCCCGTTGTACAATCGGCGTCGTAAAAAGAAGAAAGTAGGCTGTCCTATGTGTATTATTAGTTTTCATCAAGGAGATCACCCGACATACAAACTAATCGTCGCTGCGAATCGCGATGAATTTTATAATCGGCCAACTGCTGCCGCTAATTGGTGGGAGGACCATCCCCAATTGCTCGCTGGCCGTGATTTACGTGCAGGTGGTACGTGGATGGCGTTGACGAAAGACGGCAGGTTTGCCGCCCTAACGAACTACCGGGATATGGCAAATGAACATCCAAACCGACAAACACGTGGCGAAATCGTCCCGTCTTTTGTATTAGGCGACGATACGCCAGAAGCGTTTTTAGAAAAATTGCATCAAAATCGCGCACAATATAACGGTTTTAATGTGCTCGTCGGGTCTGTGGACAAGCTGATGTATTATGCGAACCGCCAAGGTGAGATAACATCAGTTCCTCCTGGTACTCATACGGTGAGCAATGCGTTTTTAAACACCCCGTGGCCTAAAGTGGACCGAGCTCGTAAAATGTTAGCGGAATATGTACATTCGGTGGACATTGTCGATGTAGACGTATTATTCGAGCAACTCGCTCTAGTGGAACGCGCACCAGACAATCTATTGCCAAATACAGGCGTGCCGCAAGAATTAGAGCGTGCCCTCTCCTCGATATTCATTGAAACAGATCGTTATGGTACAAGAGCCTCTACCGTTCTGCTCGTCACACACGATAATGATGTCACATTTATCGAACGAACTTTTGAACGTGGAAAATATAAAAACGACGTAACATTTACGTTTACATTAGAAGATTAAGTTGGAATGATGAACACTACGACATGTTTGATGGATATGCTGTAGTGTTTTCTTTTGTCCAGTTGGACGGCGACGCGGCGACATCTGAGGACAATATAAAAATGGTGTCAGTAGCATATCAATTTGCGACCGACACCATATCGTGTATATGTTTTATATTAAGCAGCGCTCGTTGGCACTTTTTTCTTTTCAATCCACTCTTTCAACTTAAAGAATAAAGGTACGAATAAAATACTTACGATAACCCCTTTAATAAAGTTGAACGGTAATACCCCACCAATAACAGCAATCCATTTAGCCGTATCTGTAAATCCAACACCGACAAACATGCCGTATGCAGGTAAAATGATGAAGTAATTTAAAATCGTCATTACAACTGCCATTACTACTGTCCCAATGGTTAACCCGATGACGATAGAGTTGATGCCACTATATTTACGGTATAAATAAGCGACCGGGAATACATATAACGTACCAGCGATAAAGTTTGCTACAACACCTACAGGATCTGTTGCCCCTTTTGCAACGAAGTACATAAGGTTTTTCAAAAATACAACGAGTACCCCTGCAGCTGGTGAAAAAATCATTCCTGCAATTAATGCTGGAATATCACTAAAATCAACCTTTAAATAAGGTGGTAATAGTGGTAATGGAAAACTAATGAAAAATAATACGAGTGACATCGTAGCTAACAACGATAAAACAACTAACTTCAATAACTTTGATGAACTTTGTGACTTTTGCATCTGCTCTCTTCTCCCTTTCATTTTTCTATCGATTCAAAACTTAATGAAGGAAGAAGCTATATTTCAAGTCCCTTTTTACAAATAAAAAAACCTAAAACATGTCGTTTTAGGGCATTATTGTATAGGGAATAAGCGCATATATACAAATTAACGTATATCGCACGAACCATAGCTTCATCTTCTCCCATCCAGACTTTACTGTCGGCTCTGGAATTACACCAGATCAGCCACTATATTATATATAGCAGGTCACGGGCTTAAAGTTTATATAAACTTCTTACCGTCGGTCGGGAATCTCACCCTGCCCCGAAGAATCGATATGTAATTGTAAATCAATCATAAAACATTTTTTTAAAAATTGCAACAGATAAATACCTAAATACTTTTTTGACTAGTGTAATTGTTTTTCCATCAAGACGATCGGCAATGCACCATGTTCTTTTTCTACATCTTCTTCCCCGGTAATGACATACCCAACACTTTCATACAATGCTATGTTTTTCGGTTCTGATTTTCTTACTTTACAACGAATCGTTGACAAGTTTAATCGTTCTGCTTCCACTTCTAAATACGCCAATATCTTTTTGGCGATGCCCTTCCCTTGCATCTTTGGCAACACACTGAGACGTCTAAAATATAAATAGTCCTTTTTTAATACACAACGCACCATTCCAACACGCTCATTCTTTTCAACATAAAAAAAGGCTAATTCCCCGTTTTGTAAATCCTTCCGTACAGATGCTACCGTTTCCTGTAGCGCACTTGTTGGAAATGGGTCATGCTTATAGCGTGAAAATGCTGCCGTCATGATGGCATGTACATCTTTTGCATCGGCTACTGTTGCAACTTCCATGTCGACTTCCCCCGAATATTTTTTCTTTTATCATACGAAAAAAATGGTGCACAAGCAAACACGACACATCTTTACGTTTGTATCTATTTACAGTACACTAGCATTAATCATATAAAAAGGAGCGAACAGTAATGAATTTAAATAATTGGTTTGAAAAAGGACAAACAACAGCACAATATATGGCAGACTTAGCAGATTTAAAAGATGGCTTTATGCAAATTTATGAAAACTTTCAAGTACCCGAAAAAGATATCGAAGCACTTCAAGAAAAACAAACAACACGTGTAATCGTACTTGGGGAAGTGTGGTGTGGCCATTGTATGTTAGATATTCCAATTTTATTCCGTACTTTAGAAAAAGCGAATATTCCAGTTCGTGTATTGCCACGTGATTCTCACTTAGAATTAATGGATCAATATTTAACAAACGAAAAAAGAATTATCCCTATTTTTATTTTCTTAGATGAAGCTGGAAATGAATTAGGCACATGGGGTCCAATGGCACCAGAAGTTGAGAAATATGCAAATAGTTTTAAGAAAAATTTTCCACCAAAAGAAGATCCTGCATATGAGGCTGCATTTAAGGAATACGCGACAGAATCACGTAAAAGATTCACTACGGACGAGGACTTATGGCATACTGTTTACGAAGACATTGTTCATGCGATGAAATAAAATGTAATTTTTTTCAAAAAATATGTTTATAAATGTTTAGGGGGGGTATACTTATGAATGTAAGACTTTCTCGTATTCCCCCTGTAAAATTATGCTTACCTTTAACGGGTTTTAAAATCTGTTAATCGTTGATGTATCAACGGTTGTAAGCATAATTATTTTTTTGTCTTTTTTATTTAAACACTTTAAAATATATTAATTTGGGGCAAGATTGGGGCAAGTATATGTTAGGGGATAAAGGCTGTTACCTTAGTAGGTAATGGCTTTTTTGTAGAAGGAAAAAATATTCACAATCACTATTGTTGTTTCAATTGATGTATGCATTAAATTTATCTGAAATGTTTTTTTTGCTTTCTTATTATACCTTTTATATTATGTGATACCTATTATGAGCTTTAGGATACATAAGCAAACCCGAACTAATTATGAAAAAATAATAAAAGTCATCATGGAAATCAATCTCGATTAGAACTATAACTGGTGGTCGTTTATGGATAAGAAGGAATAAGTTGTATTAAGTAACTAGGAATGCTGTTATATCAATAGATTTAGCGTTTCTTTTAAAATGGCTCTGTTAAAGTTCAATGTTGTTTTATTATAAAAAAACTAGGAACTTCCATTTACTGGAAGTTCCTTTGTTATATATGTTTCCTTATGCAACAATCGCGCCCGATTGTGGAAGATGGTTATTTAACTAAAGCCCCCGTTACTTTAAGTACACTAATTCACAATCCAAATTATAATTTTAACATAAATTTCCAATTACTTAGTTATTTATCAGAGGAATTAGCTTAGTTATTAGGGGGTGTTTTGCTAATGAATTATGCAGTTGACACAAGTTTATGTCGTCTTGGTAAAATAAGTGCCAAATAAGTAGCCATTTCTCTTTCTTTTTGTAGATAAACATTGTTAAATCAACAAAAATTAGCAATCCATTTTATATGCTAATTGGATTGCTAAAAGGTTTGTTATTTTATGTTTTGTACTATTAAACTTAACACGTTAGATGATGGCACGCTACTCTGCTTATATTTATTCAGTATGAAGTAACAATTGATCTAAATCCATTATTTTAATTTTCTTTTTCGGTAACTGTTTAATCAATCCAAGTTCTTCTAGAGTAGTAAATTTACGGCTGATTGTTTCTGGTGTGGTACCAAGATACGAGGCTAAATCCTTTTTGGACATTGGTAAGATAATCGTTGGACTATCGCCACTTCCCTTTTCAACATTCTCAGCTAAAAAGGATATAATGCGGGTTTCTACATTTTCAATCGCTACTTGTGTGGTTTGTTTTTCAGAATCCTTTAAACGCATCGTTACTTCTGACAGTATTTTTAATGAGATCTGCGGATATTCCACCAAATACTTCTGTAAATCACCTCGTTTAATTAAACAAATGGATGTATTTTGTAGTGCTTCCGCATAATTCTCATGAATACTTCCAGGTTGGAAAATGGCGACTTCACCTGTAAAATCACCAGGATTTAAAATGCGAACAAGTTGTTCTTTTCCAGAATCCGATAAGCGGTAAATCCGAGCCTTACCTGAATTGATAATATATAAGGTATCATCTTCCTCATCTGCACGGAATAACATTTCCCCTTTTTTAAGATGAAGTATCTTGGCAGATTCCGCAATCAAATCCATTTGTGAGTCTTCCAAATGGTTGAAAATGGGAACAATACGAATACATTCTGCATGTCCATGTTGGTGATGACAACATTGGTTTTGTTCCAAAATAACCTCTCCCTTTTATAAAAAGCCTAAGAGGGCATCCTAGGCTTCCTTTCTATTCACTCGATTAAGCAGGTTTTACCTTTGATTTGACAACAGGATATCCTAAGTCTTCAATTGCCTTTTCGATATCGTTAATAGCGACTGCTTCTGAATCAAAATCTACTTTTACTTTACTTGCATTGAACATTACTTTCAAGCTATCTTGATTCACACCGTTTATTCCTTTCACCGCATTTTCAATCTTTTGGAGACAAGATGGGCAAGATAAGGTTTCTAATTGAATCGTTGCTTTTTGCATAAATCATTTCCCCCTTCATTTTTTAACGACCGTAAACCAATCTATTCTTTTGTTTTTGAGTTACTTTAAGCCTGATATGCTTTATCTACTTCTGATAACATCTCGAATGTGCCTGCATACGTTTCACATACATCTCCAGGAATGGTGTAGTTGTCTGTGATTTTTCGTAATTGAGCAAATTCAGCATCTAAGTCAGGTTTGTTCGTACCTGCGTCTTTTACTTTTCCACTAATTGTTTCAAACAATTCACGTACTTCAAAGGCTTCTGGGTGATTCTTACCATGGGCCCGTGTAATTGCAGTGGTGTATAAATCCAGTTTTTCAAAATGGTTTGTTATTACTTCGTTAAATGTTTGTTCAGACATTATTCGTTCCCTCTTTCTTGTGATTTTTTGGTCTTAGGCCGATTTTACTTTTGATTTGACGACTGGATATCCTAAGTCTTCAATGGCTTTTTCGATATCGTTAATGGTGATCGTTTCTGAATCAAAATCTACTTTTACTTTACTAGCATTAAATAATACTTTTAAGCTATCTTGATTAACCCCGTTTAATCCTTTCACCGCATTTTCAATCTTTTGCATACAAGATGGACAAGATAATGTTTCTAATTGAATAACTCCTTTTTGCATGAATTATTTCTCCTTTCATCTTATCTTTGATTTTTTTGTTTTCCCTCTTCTTTTTTACAATTTAAGTATAGTTCAGGTTCAACGAAATAAAATTGATGCAAATCAAGTTTTAAGAAAAAGTAGGGGAGTATTTTGTTCTTCCTACCTGAATACTTCCCCTTTATCATTCATCAAGACTGGTTTCTATTAAAATTATTCTCTCAAACGGTATCGAAGCAATCTCATACCATTCAAGATGACTACTAAGATACTTGCTTCATGAACCAACATCCCGATTGACATATTCATCCATTCACTAAATAGTAGGCTGGCAAGTAAGACTAATACCACACCAACTGCTATGATAATGTTCTGTTTCATGTTTCTTGAAGTTGATTTTGTTAAGCCTAATGCGTGTGGTAAACGACTAAAGTCAGAATTCATTAAAACAACATCTGATGTTTCAATTGCAACATCTGTTCCACTTCCCATGGCGATTCCGATATCTGCTAAGGCTAGTGAAGGACTATCATTCACTCCGTCACCGACAAAGGCAATGATCCCGCCTTCTGCTTGCATTTTTTCGATATAAGCAGATTTTCCTTCCGGTAGCATATGACCATGTGCTTCTGTTAACCCAAGTTCTCGAGCAACTAAATCTACGGTTCCTTGGTTGTCCCCAGAAAGAACGACAAGGTTTTTGACCCCTAGTTTTTTCAGTTTTTGAAGATCTTTTTTAACACCTGGACGGATTTGATCCCGAATACCCATCAGAACGTTTAATTCTCCGTCGACCGCAGTTAACACAAGAGAATTCCCATTTTTCTCAAAGCGTTCGACGTCTTTTTTAGCTTTTTCGCTTAATTTCACATTTTCCTTTTCCATTAAAGCTACGTTACCAACGGCTATACGATGAACACCTATTTTTGCTACAATTCCGCCACCTTTAACGACTTCGGTTTCTTCAACAGTAGAGAAAGTTGTCTCGCCAATATCCTGTAGGACAGCTTTCGCTAGTGGGTGGTCCGATTCACGCTCCACACTTGCTAAATATCCTAGAACCTCTTCAGTATTTTTTCCGTAAAATTCTTTTTCGGCAACTTCAGGGTTTCCTACTGTCAATGTTCCTGTTTTATCAAAAACGATAGTATCTACTCTGCTAAAGTCATTGATAACTTCACTACCTTTTAGGAGGACACCATTACGTGCACCGTTTCCGATACCGGCAACGTTGGATACAGGTACCCCGATAACTAATGCACCTGGACATCCTAAAACAAGAATCGTGATAGCTAGTTCAATATCTTTTGAGAAAAACCAAACAATAAAACCAAGGACTAACACAGCTGGTGTATAGTATTTTGAGAATCGGTCAATGAAACGTTCTGCTTCTGATTTGGAATCCTGTGCCTCTTCCACTAATTCGATAATTCTACCAAATGTTGTATCTTCTCCAACACGATCAGCTCGAATTTGGATTGTTCCATTTTCTAAGATAGATCCTGCAAATACTTCAGAATCAACCTTTTTACTTACAGGTAGAGATTCTCCAGTAATACTTGCTTCATTAATGTGACCTTCACCAATTAACACTGTTCCATCTACCGGAACTTTTGCACCCGTTTTAACTAATAAAATATCACCTTCGTCTACATCATCGACATCTACTTCTTCAAATTCTCCGTTTTCCATTTGCTTTAAAGCACTTTCTGGTGCCAGCTCTGTTAATTCTTTAATGGCAGAACGTGTTTTGTTCAAGGTACGTTGCTCCAAGTAAGAACCAAATAAGAATAAGAAAGTAACGATGGCTGATTCCTCATAATTTTGAATCAATACTGCCCCAATAACTGCAATGGTAACTAAAACATCAATACTGACAACTTTTACTTTTAATGCCTGATAGGCTTGAATCGCAATTGGTGCTACACCAAGAATAGATGCAATGATGAGCGACCAATTGAAAATGGCCATGTTGTCTAAGGAAAATCGTCCGAAGAATGCAAGTGCAATCAAAATTGCACTGATCAGTGTAATGGAATTCTTTTTACTTAATATATATCTTTGCATGTTGATTCCCTCCAATTTCATTTTCATTTGTATTCCTTGTTGATGACTCTAGTATAGGATGTTTCTATGAAATAAAAATTGATTCGAATCAAGTTCTATTGTAAAAGTGAAAAATTATAAAAGAACAGCATAACAAAACCAACTGTTTTACGGAATAACTCTTATATATTATCGAACATACAATCACAAAAATTCATTATATTGTACATTCTTTATTCAGCAGGCTTTAGAAAAGCATTATAAACAGCAAACTAAACCGCTCGGAAAATATTCTGAGCGTTTTTATCTTAATATTTAATTTTTCTTCCTCAACTAAACTGCCCGATTTGTGAGCAAAAGCTATCTTATTCTTCGATATTTATTAATTCCGCTTTAACTATTTGATATTTCGTTAATTCAACCGTTTGACCATCTTCATTTTCTACAGGAATAAAATCCGTTGTAATACCTGAGTATCTACTGCTAATTGACCCTTCGATTCTTACATTTTTAAACTGCTCTCCAGTTGATACTGTAATGTTGTATACGTGTATCTTTTTCGCCATAATATCCTCTCCTCGTTTTAAAGTCTTTTGCCCCTTAATCTAATTTAGATTTAGTATCAACTCCTCCACAATCTGGCCCGATTCTGGAACACCATTATGCAATTATCGCGCCCGATTGAGGTAAATTAAGACGTACTTTTTACACCAATCAAAATATCCAAATCAACAGTTATTCCAGTAGAATCTAATTTTAAAAATGAATCAATCTGTTCTTTTTCTGCATTCCAAGCTAGTGGAGACATTTGAATAAGGTTCAATAATTCTGTTTGCTCTAATTCCTTAAAATAACTAAACCTGAAATTATTTACTAACTGGAAGTTTTGTTTAAATAGCGATATGGTTTCTCCATTGGTGTAGGCTTTTTTATCACTGTTCGTAAAAATTACCTCTCGCAATTCTTTGAGATAATTAGGACGAGGTACAATTTTCACTATGATACCTTCAGGAGCCAGAACTCTTTTGAACTCCATATAATTAGCAGGTGATAGGATATTCAAAACCACGTGACTTGACTGATCAGTTAGAGGAATATTCGCCAAATCACCAACAAGCCAAATCGGATTATGATAATTTTTAGAAGCCATTATAATGCCTTCTTTTGCAATATCTAATCCAATCCCAGTGATTGCCCTATCGCGACATTCATTTATAATTTTTTGTAAATGTGAACCCTCGCCACTTCCTGCGTCGAAAATAATAGTTGGGTAATGGAATTCGTCTAAATGCTTACCAATTATTTCTGAAACTTTCTTGTGTAATGAGGAGTATAAGTTACTTTCCATAATTATTTTTTGTCTAGCTTCAAATAAATTTTTATCATAATGTTGATTGGAGGGGCGAGTTAACATATTGACATAGCCCTGTTTTGCAAAGTCAAATGTATGGTTATTCGAACAAATGAGGCTTTTAAAATCAACGACTTTCATTGAACGATGACAAATCGGACATCTAAATATGTCCACTATCTCACTTACCACTTTTGCACTTTTTTCTTTATTGGTCATACCATCTTTCCCTTTCTACAAATCAATACATCCTTTGAACCTTATTCCGTTAAATGGCCCGATTCTGGAACATCATTATGCAATTATCGCGCCCGTTAATGGAACACAGCTTCAAATATTCTTTAGTTTTATTGCTCTTGTAGCAATAAATGTTTTAATGTACTTATCTAAAATTCTTGTGCCGCCAAAATCATCTTCATAAAAACCTGAAATCACAAAGCCAGCATCAATCTGCCCTTGGATTTGGTCTTCTAAAGTATGAGCATATTCTATGGTGTTGTTTGATTTGATATAATCTTGAATTTCATCCTTGGGCAAATAATCTAATGTCGATGAAGGTATGGAATTTTTAACATCAAGGATGCCTTTTCTTTCCTGATTATCATCAAAAATCCATAGTAATGGATTAGTAAATCCAGCAATTAAAATACCTTTATTTTTTAATACCCTCGATATTTCATTCCATACAGGTTTAACGTCCTTGACAAATAAATTGGAAACTGGATTAACAACAACATCAAAATATTCATCCCCGAAATCACTTAGGTCTGACATATCACCCTGTACCGTTCTTAAAGTTAATCCATCACGTTCTGCCACGATTTCATCTTGTTCTAATTGCTTTTTAGAAATATCGGTAACGGTTACATCTGCTCCAGCAGCAGCCAAAATAGGTCCTTGTTGACCACCACCAGATGCCAAGCATAATATCTTTAATCCATCTATAACTTCTGGAAACCAATCTCTTGGTACTGACTTTTCTGTTGTAACAGAAATCTCCCATTTACCAGTTTTGCTTTTTTCAATAGTTTCACTACTCACTCGTTGAGTATATCTAGAACCTTCATCAACTTTCTTATCCCAAGCATCACTATTATGTTTTATTAAATCCATTATTTTTCTCCCCCAATAGTAAAGAAACTAACCTTCTTAACATATCTGTTTTAGTTTAAGTTCTTCTCAACAATCATTTGGCCCTATTGTTGAATTAATAACTAAACATTAAAATAACTTTCTACACATATTTAATACGTTTTCAAGATCATGGTTATGTAATTCTCCCAAATAACGTTTCAATTCTGTGCCATGAATGGAAGTAATTTTGGAAGTACGTACAACAGACGGTTTTAATAATCCAGCCTCTTCCCAATACTCTAAGACAATGTCAAATTGATTTCTTGGTTTCTGACTAGTAACTGGTGCAACAATAACATCTATATCCAAAGCTAATTCGTTTCCAACAATAACAACAGGGCGCTGTTTAGTTTGCCGTGTACCTTTAAATACAACATCTGCCAACCAAACTTCACCCTGCTTCTTTTTACTGCTCATTGTATATATCATCCTCTTCGTTATCCCACCAAGTATAGTTTTCCCCCAATAAAATAACGTCCTCGGTCATATATTTTTCTTTAATTTTATCAAGTACCTTTTTACGTTCTTGTTCACTTAACATGTCAATTTCTTTTATGATTTTATCAGGAATAGACATATAAGTCACCTCCGTTACTCTATCTACTTATTATACCTTATTTTTTCGGTAACATAAATGTTCAATTTGATTTAACCTAAAAAATACGTTAAAAATATTTACTATAAAAGTCATGTCTTAATTTCCCACTAAGATGCGCATAGATCCTTGTTGTTTCACTTTTTTCATGACCAAGAAGACTTTGAATTATGTCAAGTGGAGCGCCATTATCAACCATATGCGTTGCATAACTGTGACGTAATTGGTGAGGATGAATTGTTTTTTTGATTCCAGCTCGATTAGAAATACGTTTAATAATGTATCTAAGCGAATCTATGCTCATTCGTCTTTTAGGGTTACGTTCTGTGACAAATAAACAGGGCTCATCATCATCACGCTTTTCCAAATATCTTTGTAACCAAATTGCACAGCGAATATTAAAATAAACTTCCCTTTCCTTATCACCTTTCCCGTGCACGATGACGGAGTTCTCCATGAAATTAATATCTTCTCTGTTTAACTTTGCAACTTCTCCAATTCTGCAGCCAGTTTGAATAAAAAAACTCAAACAAAGCATTCTCCATCGGTGTATGACACCCTTCACGTAGATGTTCAATTTCATACTTGGAAAGAAATTTCAGAATACGCTGTCCTAACTTAGGTTCTTTTAACTTCGCTGCTGGATTTTTCAGAATATATCCTTCTTCATGTATCGACTTAAAAAGCGATTTAATGAAACGGATGCGATGACCCAAACTAGAAGGTTTCAAATGTCCGCCTGACTCAATTAGATACTGCTTTAATTTTTCAGTTGTAAATTCATCTATTTTAATATCACCTAAATAACGCTTTAGTAGTTTGTATTGAAAACTATACATCTTCAAAGTGAGAGGGGAATAGCCCTCGATCTTTTTATCAGACTGGTACCTCTCCCATGCTTCCGATAACAACATAATTTCACGCTCCATATTATGAATCAATTATCTTGATTCCAGTATAGACACAATGAAAAACGTTTATTCAACAATCGAAATGTAAAGTTATGTAGTGGCAAACGCTCTATAACAGAAATAGGCACAACCCTAATTAAAGAATGGTGCCTGTTTGTCAGCTACTTGCTAAACAATCTGCGCCTGTTAACTTTATAAAAAATTATCCTAGAGATGTTATTTTTCTTTTTTGATTTCCCAAATAAGCCTAATGCAGCTGCTATGGCAATACCTATAGCAACCCAGACACTTGTACCCATCGTTTCCGTCCCCCCTTGTCTTATCCATCTATTATTTTCTGCCCAATCAGTTGGGTTCTGCAATTCTTTCAAAGTAGTGCTCCATATAACCATCAAAACGGACCAGTTAAGCAAGAATCGGTGCAGTTTTTATTCCATTCTTGCGCCCGATTGCGGAAGACCGATTGTTTATCTTACATGATTTGTTTTGGGATAAGGACTTTTTCTTCAAATTGAAAAGCCCTTAAATTATGCACCCCTATATAGATATACTAAAAAGTTATTCGCAAGCGTGATTTTATTGTTCTGTTTTAAACCTCTTAAACCTATTCATCTTCATCCACGCGCATAAGCCTTAAACCATTTAGTGCTACTAAAAGAGTTGCACCCATATCCGAGAGAATAGCAATCCAAAGTGTTAACCAGCCCGGAATGACTAGTAATAAGGCAATAAATTTAATAGCAATTGCAAAAGTAATGTTAGCTTTAATTATATTTAAAGCTTTTCGACTAAGTTTTACAGTGAACGGAAGTTTTCTCAAATCGTCTCCCATTAAAGCGACGTCTGCTGTTTCCAAAGCCGTGTCTGTACCAGCTCCACCCATTGCAATACCCACTGTTGAGGCCGCCAATGCAGGTGCATCATTGACACCATCTCCTACCATAGCTACGTTTCCGTATTCGGATCTTAATTGTTTTATATAGTCTAATTTGTCCTGAGGCATCAGATTAGCTCGGATATCAGATACCCCAACATCACTGCCTATTGCATTCGCAGTACCTTTGTTATCACCTGTGAGCATAATAGTCTTTTTAATGCCAAGTTGATGTAACTTTTGAATAATTTCCTTACTTGATTCACGAACTTCATCAGCAACTGCAATAATTCCAAGAATTTCTTTTTCAGTTCCAATAATCATGGCTGTTTTGCCTTGATTTTGAAGAGCTGTCACATTTTTCTCAAAGTCATTATCGAAATCAGTTTTCGATAATTCTTTAAAGAGTTTCGGGCTACCGATATAATAAGTCATCCCATTTACAATCCCTTTAATACCCTTACCTGTAATAGAAGAGAAACCCTCTACCAGTACATCAGAATATGAAATATTTTCTTCTTCTGCTTTTTTCATGATGGCCGAAGCAAGAGGATGCTGGGAACGATATTCTAATGCAGTGATGATTGCCAATAATTCTTTTTCATTCATTTGATTATTTAATACAGTAAAATCAGTTACAACTGGAACACCTTTTGTTAATGTCCTTGTTTTATCGAATGCGATTGCCTTTAAGGCACCCATTTCTTCTAAATACACCCCACCTTTAATAAGAACGCCTTTTTTCGCAGCATTCCCAATTGCTGAAACGATAGAAATCGGAGTCGATATGACCAACGCACAAGGACAACCAACAACTAGAACAGCTAATCCTTGATAGATCCATGTTTCCCAACTGCCACCAAAGAGTAAAGGAGGGACTACAACGACTAATGCTGCAATGATCATAATGATCGGTGTGTAATATTTCGCGAATTTATCGACAAATGCTTGCGCTGGAGCACGTTCTCCTTGTGCTTCCTCTACAAGATGAATAATTTTAGAAATTGTTGTATCTTCTACAAGTTTTGTTATTTTTACTTCAAGTAATCCTTCTTCGTTTAAAGTACCTGCAAATACTTCATCATCAACCGTTTTTCCAACGGGTACTGATTCACCTGTAATCGCTGCTTGGTTGACAGCAGAGTAGCCATTTACGACTACACCATCCATCGCAATCTTTTCACCAGGCTTTACAATCATGATATCCCCAACAGCAATATCATCGACATGAATCATCATTTCTTGTCCATTACGTCTAACGAGTGCTTCTTTAGGGGCGATACCCATAAGAGAACGAATCGAATTTCTTGCCCGATCCATGGAGAATCGTTCAAGCTCTTCACTGATAGCAAAGAGAATGACAACAAGAGCAACTTCACCCCATTCACCAATAATGGCTCCACCTATAACAGCTACTGTCATAAGGGTTCTCATGTCAAATTCAAAGCGTAATAAGTTTTGCAAACCTACTTTAAAAAGCGACAATCCACCTACCACCATTGATGCTAAAAATAATAGGGTTGTAAGAAGATTCTCTTCTCCATTTACAAAGTAAGAGAGATAACCGAAAACAAGGAACGAAGTTGAATAAAGCAGTGTACTATACTTTTTATAAAATGGAACTTTTTCTTCTTTCGTATCATCAGTTGCCTCTTGCGAAACATTGTGGGCAGACTTTTCAGGAGTTACTTTAAGATTCTCAAATGCACCGGCTTTTTCTAGTTCTTCAATTGTTGAATGGCCGTAGACAGAAATTTTAGACGCACCAAAATTTACTGTTGCATCCTCAACGCCAGAAAGCTGTTTTACATTATTCTCAAATTTCCCTGCACAGTTTGCACAGGTAAATCCTTGAACGCGATATGTTTTCATTTCTTGTTCAGATAATTTAGCTTGTTGATCAGACATTTACTTGCACCTCTTTCATATGCGTTAATCCGATAACAAATAACTGTTCAACATGCTCATCATCAAGCGAATAAAATGACAATTTACCTTCTTTTCTAAATTTCACAACTCCTTGCTTATGGAGTGTGCGTAAGTGGTGGGAAGCATTTGCAACCGTGACACCAATAATATTTGCTATATCACAAACACATAACTCTTCACCTTTATACAAAGCAAAGGTAATTTTTGCCCTATTTTCATCAGCAATAGCCTGAAATAATTGGGCAACACTAAAAATGTCTTCTTTTTCTAGTTCTCCTTGTATTCGATTAACTTTTTCTTCGTCATAACAATAAATTTCACAAGAATCTTTATTCATTTTCTCACTCCTTTTTCATTCAAGCTTACACTTGAATATAGTGTAACCATTTTACGTTTATCATTCAAGCGAATAGTTGAATGAAAATAAAAAGAAGAATCGGGGTACGTAATCCGATTCTTCTACATAAATACGTAAAAACTCTCCTCGACAAAATGGCCCGATTCTGGAACACCATTATGCAATTATCGCGCCCGATTGTAGAATTATTTTGTTATATTAGTAATGGTTTTTATCGCTTATTTTATATAACAATACAATTGCAATTAGAGCAATTATAGAGGCTACAAATAGGGATAGACTTACTGCACCCAATCCCATTCCTTCCCAACCTCCAACAACAAAACTAATGAAGAATAGGATAATGCTAATAAAAACAAATACTAATAATAAAAACACTTTCTTTCCAATGTCTTTAAATAT
>NZ_JAXHDE010000022.1:0-36753 GCF_037072005.1 Pseudogracilibacillus sp. SO10305
AACTTTAAAGGTTTTTTATTTATGCTCGACGACGTCTTCTTCGTTCTGGTATATCACTCATTTCATTTACAGATACAACTTCTTCCACCTTTTTCTCTGGTGGATCCCAAAATTGTTCGTTTCCAGGTAAATCATCAAACCATGCAGCTTCTTTTGGACAATCTAATACCATGAATTTACCGTAATCTCCATCACGAGCTTGGTGGAATTTTAAATACGCTTTTCCATCTTCAATTGCCAAAATTTCTACCTTCCCAGCTGTATGACTCATCGATAATCGGACACGTTTTCCTAGTCCAGAAGTTTTTGCCTTCGCTTCTTCGACAATATTATATGCTTCTTCTAAACTTAAAACAAAATCTTCGTTTCCGCGTACTGGGCGGTTAATAAAGAAATAATATGGTGTCACACCAGCCCATGAAAGCTTGTCCAATAATTCTCCTAACACCTCAGGATCATCATTAATTCCCTTCAATACAGGTGTTTGGTTTACGACGATTGCACCTGCTTCGTGTAACGCTTGAAATGCTTTATATGCTTCTTCCGTAATTTCTCTAGGGTGATTAATATGTGCCATAATATAAATTCGCTTATCTTTTTGTGAGTGTTTTTTAATGACATCTAACAATTCTTGATCTTCATAAATTCGCATCGGGTTAAAAACAGGTAATTTTGAACCGATTCGAATAATTTTCACGTGATCAATCGCTCGTAATCGTTCAAAAATCATATCGAGGCGCCTAGCGGCTAAAATTAGTGGGTCTCCTCCTGTTAAGAGGACATTATTAATTTCAGGATGTTGTTCAATATATTGTAGCCCGGGTTCTACATCGATCATTGCTTCCTTTACATCATTTCGGAATAAACGTTTTCGGAAACAGTAACGACAATATGCTCCACATACTTCCGAACAAATTAATAGTGCTGTTGTTGTATATTTATGTTGACAACCTGGTACAACATAATTCGTATCTTCATCAGATGCATCCCATCGTCCATAATCTTCTAATTCATTTTCATTCGGGATAACTAACTTTTTAATTGGATCATTCGGGTCATCCCAATCAATTAAATTCAAGTAATAATCGTTCACACGGAAAACAAATTTCTCCGTAATCTGTTTTAATTTTTCCCTTTCATGCTCAGGGATTTGTGTAATCTGATCAATGTCTGTGATGTATTTAGGTAATGTCATTTAAAATCTCCTCCATTTATGTAATTTTGGTAGATCTCACATATGCAATACTCATTCTTACGTCAGACAAAAACATGACAGCGCATACATGCATATATTAACGTTACCATATTAAAATGGTTCTTTCAAATGACCTTACCAATATTTAAACTATTTTTACAAAAGTTGTGAAATTTTTCTGAAAACAAACGTTATAAGTTGACATTTGTACCGATTATTCATATATTATAGTTGTAATAATTGAACGATGATAAAGGACTAGTATGTAATTTTTACTATGTATAGAGAGTGAAACATTTGCTGAAAGTTTCGCCATAGTATGTACAGAACCTACCTTTTAGTCCAACAAAAAGTTGGCGTTTCTTCACGTTACGAAGTTAAGTGGGACTTGACAGTCCAATGTAGGTGGTACCGCGGAAGAATAACTCTTTCGTCCTTATTAAGAAGGACGAGAGAGTTTTTTTATTGTGTAAAGAATAGGAGCAACAATGAATGAAAAAACAAACAATCGTCGTAAAAATTGGGAGTAGTTCTTTAACGAATGAGCATGGAGAAATAGATGAGCAAAAACTAACTACTTATGTGAATGCCATTGCAGCTTTAAAGAAGGCAAATCATACGGTCGTTCTAGTTTCATCTGGAGCAGTTGCCGCAGGTTTTAAACAGTTAGGCTATGCTTCTCGCCCAGTTACAATTAAAGGACGCCAAGCAGCCGCGGCAGTCGGTCAAGGCTTATTAATTCAATCATACAATGAAAAATTTCAAGCACACGGGCTAGTTTGCGCACAAGTTTTATTAACGAGAGCTGATTTTACAGAAAAAGAACGATATCAAAATGCTTTTTCTACGATGAATGAATTAATGCATCGAGGTGTCGTGCCTATTATTAACGAAAATGATACCGTCGTAATTGATGAATTAACCTTTGGCGATAATGACATGTTATCTGCCCTCGTTAGTGGATTTATTCATGCCGACCAACTAATCATTTTAACTGACATTAACGGATTATACACTGACAACCCGAAACGAAATCCGCTTGCTAAAAAATATAATTTTTTAACAGAAATTGATGACACTATTTTATCTGGGGCGACAGCAGAAGGGTCAAATGTTGGCACTGGTGGCATGAAATCAAAAATTGAAGCTGCTAAAACAGCCCTCTCTCTCGGTGTCTCCATTTTCATCGGAAAAGGAGAAGAAGAAACTAGCTTATTAGATATTTTAGAAGGTCAAGGAGATGGAACCTATATTTCAAACAAATCATTTGGCCCGATCAATACAAGTAAACAATGGATTGCTCTTCACTCAGAATCTACTGGAAAAATTTATATTGATAAAGGAGCTGAAGATGCTATCTTGCACAAAGGGAAAAGTTTACTCCCGGCTGGAATCGTCAAAGTAAAAGGAAACTTCTCGCGTGGCGATGTTGTTGAAGTTCATGGCGCAAAAGGGTTAATTGGTAAAGGGGAAGTTGGCTATACATCTGATGCTTTAATTGAAGAAATAAAGCAACGTAAATTAATGAAAATTTCACCCCCATCAGTTGAGGTTATTCACCGAAACCGTTGGATTGAAATGAAACATTTATAGGAGGAATAAGATATGAATGAAGTTTTTCAAAAAGGGAAACAAGCAAAACGTGCAAGCTATGCACTTGCTGTAGCAACGACAGAAGAAAAAAATGATGCACTTGTACAAATCTCCAAACAGATCATTACGGATCAAGATACAATTATACAAGCAAATGAATTAGATTTAGCTGCTGGAGAAAAAAACGGGTTAGATAAAAGTGTATTGGATAGAATTATGTTAAATGAAGAAAGAATTAATGCGATGGCAGAAGGAGTAAGACAAATTGTTACATTAAAAGACCCAATTGATGAAGTGTTGGAGGAATCTGTCTTACAAAATGGATTACAAATTGCTAAAGTTCGAGTCCCAATCGGAGTGTTTGGCATGATTTATGAAGCTCGTCCAAACGTGACAATTGATGCAGCGACACTTGCTTTAAAAACTGGGAATGCAGTTATTTTACGTGGAAGTTCATCTGCAATCCATTCTAATAAAGCATTAGTTGCTTCGATTCATCGTGCTTTAGAACAAACTACGATTACCGTTGATGCCGTGCAATTAATCGAAGATACTTCCCGTGACACAGCAAAACATTTATTCCAATTAAATGAATATTTGGATTTACTTATTCCACGTGGTGGTCAAAAGTTAATTGATACAGTCATTCGTGAATCAACAGTACCTGTCATTGAAACGGGAGCGGGAAATTGTCACGCTTTTATTGATGCAACTGCAAATGTCTCGATGGCAACGGATATCGTAATGAATGCTAAATTACAGCGTCCTTCCGTTTGTAATGCAATCGAATCATTGTTAATGGAGAAGAATTGGTTTAGAGAAAACGGAAAAGCACTATTACAAAAATTGCACGAAGCCGGAGTAGAAATTGTCGGCGAAGAAAAAGTTGTCGAAGTTTTTCCAGAAGCAAAATTAGCAACAGAGGAAGATTGGGGAACAGAATATTTAGATTTAAAAATCAGTGTGAAATTAGTTGATGATGTGACAGAAGCAATTGAACATATTAACACATATGGAACACATCATTCAGAAACGATCATTACTGAGAATGCTACACATAAGGATATGTTCTTAAGCAGTGTCGACTCCTCTTCTGTATACCATAATGCGTCCACCCGTTTTACGGATGGGTTTGAATTCGGATATGGTGCTGAAATTGGTATAAGTACACAAAAACTTCATGCGCGTGGACCGATGGGCTTACAAGCATTGACATCGACAAAATTCGTCATTAAAGGTGACGGACAAATAAGAGAATAATAACAAAAACACCCTTTAAGTTAGGCTGAAAACTAACTCGAAGGGTGTTTTTGTATGTTGGAATACGTTTTCTATAAAGGTATCATTATTTTTGTTTAAATTTTCTTTAAAAACTCTGATTTCAGTTGCATACTACCATGACCTGGAACTTTACAATCGATATCATGGTCTCCTTCGATAATTTTAATATCCTTAATATTCGTTCCTTGTTTTACGACAATAGAAGATCCCTTCACCTTTAAATCCTTTATTACTGTTACGTTATCTCCATCGTTTAATTCTGTCCCGTGTGCATCACGGGTTATGCTCCTACTCTCTTCTTCTGCAGGAATATCCGACCATTCATGTGCACACTCAGGACAAACATAAAAATGTCCATCCTCATATGTATAAGACGAATTACATTCTGGACAATTCGGTAATTGTGCCATCTATTTCCCCTCCCTACCACCATGTACTTACATCAACAACATTATAGCATGAACAAAATAAGAAGCGAATGTTTCAAATAAACTACACTTATTCACTCAATAACTTACAAAAGAGCGTTTAATGTTCAAACACCACATCATGTCTGAAAGTGTTCATCTTTTTCAAAAATCTATTATAGCGTTATAAAAAAACCGATGCCTGTTCTCCATTTTAATGAACAAACAAAAAAGATTATGATCAAAATATTATGCAGAAAAAAAGTGCCAGTGGTTTTTTCCACCAACACTACGTATTATAATGCTCGTTTTTCTTGATGAGAGCTTTTTGTTCAAATATGCGTTTAGTTTGGATCAATGTTAATCGTTGTGCTTTCAGAAATTGCCATACTGTATGGGAAATAAGAAATGATTGCTTCGTCTTCTTTCCCCTTTTCAACACCAGCATAGATTGTTGCTTCTAATTTTTCGCCTGGTTGAATATCTTCATCATATGACCAAAACGCTTCCCCGTCTTTTGGAACGATACGATCGGCACTACGCCCTTGATCTAATAGAATGTTTTCTAT
This sequence comes from Pseudogracilibacillus sp. SO10305, assembly GCF_037072005.1. Classification (NCBI taxonomy): domain Bacteria; kingdom Bacillati; phylum Bacillota; class Bacilli; order Caryophanales; family Bacillaceae; genus Pseudogracilibacillus; species Pseudogracilibacillus sp. SO10305. Next base: position 5,046 of record NZ_JAXHDE010000022.1, read on the forward strand.
ATTGCCTGTACGAACACTTGGCACCGCATAATCATAACTAATCGCTTCGTCTGTCGTGTTTTCAAATGTAACGTCCATTGCAAGATAGGTTAATTCTTCTCCTTCTAGTCCTTCATTATCCATTTCATCAACAGATTCTTCCGTATAAACATCATGGAACGTCACACCAAGACCACCTTCATCACCATGGTCTACTGGAAATACTTCTTCCTCTAAACCATATGTACCAACAGGGGTTTTATGTTCACTTTGAGGTACGGTATAAACGAACGGACCTTCATCAGCTTCATATCCATTAAATAATAACACCGATGAATATTCCATTGCTGGTTCAATTAAAATAGTTGAACCAACAAAATGTAATTCTTCTCCTGGCTCAATAACTTCATCATAAGGATCGTCTCCAGTTGCTAATGTTTCATGTTCTGGATATGTCACATCGACCTCTGTATTCATTCCTGAAAATTGTGGAATAAAGTCACCATAACCGATATCTGTTTCTCCTTTATTTACAACCGTCATATCAATTAAAGCAATGCTATCAGTATCATCCAAATCTCCATATATTTCTTCAATATATTCTTTATGGTCTTCTTTTTTTTCAATCGTTATGTCATTCACAGTTACGTCCATTGGTTCATCTGAGTAATAGCCGATTAATTCAAATGTTTCCCCCATTTCCGCATAATTTTTATCTTCATCTGCTGCACCGTTCTCACTTGATTGGTTGCTATTATTATTTTCACTTGCTTCGTTATTGCTATTTGCTTCATTATTTCCTCCACATGCCGCAAGAAAAAGCATACTAACGAGTGCAAAAATTACATATGTACGTTTCAAAATCATAAAACCTTCCTCTACTTCTTTTATTTGTCCAAACGACCTTTCTTCCCTCCTTTAAAATATTAGACAAAAAAGGTATACCACAAAATTTTTATAATGAAACATAAAACAACAAAAACACCTATTAATACCTATATATTTTTTCATTCCAAAATAAAAACATACAATTTTCCCTACGTATATTTTCATATATTGAAATTTTTCCAAGTAAAAAATCGGAATATATTTAGCTTCTAATTATTAAAAAATTGATCATAGGTTTGACGAATAGATGAACACAAGCAATTTACACTCTAAATTCGTTGAAATGATAGCGAAAATAAATTTCTTTCTCAGTTGGTTGAGACTAATCAAAGTAGATTTATGAACGACGTAATCAATCAAATAAAAAGAAAAGGTAACTCCAGTAACAATTAATTGACCGAAATTCCCTTTTTCGTTTCACTATGTTTTGTCCTAGGTACTTCCCTTATTTTGCATTATATTATATGTAATCTTCAAAAAAGGTAACTTAAAGATGTGCATTCGATGTGTCGCATGTAATTTTCCAGGTGATATTTCTTGTAAATGAAATGTTTCTGTTAAAGGCAAGCGAAAATAACCATTTTTCCCAAATGCTAAATAAATCCCAACATCGTTCATCGTTTCATCTTTTCGGACACTTGTTAATTCAATTTTTTCTCCGTGTTGGATAAAAGCTAAAATGCCATGCATCGATGTGAATGGTAGAGGTAATGCTATATTCATATAAGTTCTTATACCATCGGAATGCGTACTATATAGTGCAACAAATACAATCTCTTCTTTAATTTTCCGCACCCATGCACGAACATTATTCCGACCATGGTTTCCTTCATCAACTCGATATATATTTCCTGTCATCTCTACTTGTTTGCTCGATATTGGTAAATTAATTTGTTCTAACAAACGACTAAGTTGTCGATATATAAATGCAAAAGGCTTAAACCAAGGTGACCATTGTATGCTCGCTTTCAATGTAAACGTATTTGTATTTTCATAAAAATCGACGATCGTTTTTGCTACCGTTTGTCGATTAATAAATGGTTCATACAGTTCCATATGATCAACTAATCCGTTAAGTTTCTCGTCAGCTTCTTTCGGCTTAAATTTATTTCGAATTGGACTTAAAGGGAATGTAGGTGCTTGCCATCTACTAGATGGGATACTCATTAACCAGCCAACAGTCCCAATAAATCCAAATAAAACTGCATTTGTGAAACCATGAAATATTAACATCCAATCAATCGTGACGAGTTGAAAATGAAACCCTGTAGTTAACACATATAAACTAGCAAAACAAATAGTAATACAAATAGAAAAAAACGATACACTTACAAATATTTTCTGTATCATTGCTATATATACCGTTTGTAAGGAGTAATAAAATAACATAAAAACGGTTAAAATATAGAAAATAATTCCGACTAATTCAATCCAAGGAGAAATAGTAATTCCAATAGCCATCATCCATGGCAATAGTGCCATCATCGGTGCAATAAACAAATAAGTTGGCCGTTTACTTACCCGCCCTAGTAGACCAATAAAAATTAACATAATACATGCGGAATAATGAAAATGAATAGCAGTAAGCCACGTAATGATTGGTGTAAATCCTGTATTTATGTCGAATGTATATGCAATGAGCCATATACCGCCAATAGGTAGAGAGAGCAATCCAATATCAATGATAAACTCCTCTATATGAATAAATCCACGTAAAAAGAATCTATGTATCCCATATAATGCTATGTACAATGTAAATATAAAATAAAAAACAGCAAAAACCCCATCTAATTCACTAGGGAAAATTGACATCCATGCAACTGCTACATAGGTTGGGATTGCAATAAATGGATACATTTTTTTAAAAGTAGAATGTCGATCTAGTATTGCTAAAAATAAAACGGGTATGAAAACAAGTTGGGCGATTAATAATAAGGAATTCGGCCATATTTCCTCTGTAAATAGTACGATTATGACAAAGATGAATAAATGAAAATAAAAATAATTACGAATAGGCATGGAAAACCCCCTTATAAGAAAAGACCCTTCCAATAATGCGATTATGAACAATTACATGGATTGTATAACATTCATGGGTCTCATCATAGCCTTCATACACTGTTGCATTTCCATACATCCATTTTGGTAGTGGTATTTCTATGTTTCCGATAATTAACCGTTGTTTGATGGAATCTATTTTCAGACTACCATCATTTAAAACCGTCAGTTTCAGATCAGAGTATAGTGGAGAAGGTTCGCCTAAATAGTCTTTTATTAGCTTTCGTTTTGTATCATAGCTCATCACTGCATTGAAATATCGAGTTTTAGTTGGAAAATGAAAAGCTCGTTCCCAGTGCACATGTTCCTCGCCTTTTTTCGTTTGATATGCTTTATTTTTTATCGTAAATGGTATTTGCTTTCCCTGCTCTGGGAAAACTAATTTAAAGAAAGTACCAAACCACCAAAGTGGATACAATATTTTGGGGCCGCCAACAATGTCATACATAGTACCTTTTCCTATAAAAGGCTTTCCATCACGTATGTCATATCTTTTTTGTAACATCGGGTGCAATTTTGTAAATTGATCACCAAGTTCCTTTTCATAAATGGATCTTTCCATCTTAACCACGTCGCTTTCGTAAACAAGTTGTTGCGGTTGGCACGTCTTTGCTGACAGCCACTCCGATGAAAGATAATAACAATAATGCTAGATTAAATGTGACAGGACTAAATGGATGAAATGCGTTCGTCCCATCAACGAGTAATGCAGATACCATTAATAACGGAAATAAAAAACATTGTAAAATGAATAAATGTCGTTTATTTCGATAAAGCAACCATATTATACCAAACAACAGTTCCACCACGCCTATCACAATAAGCATTCCTTTTAATGTGCCATTTGACATTGAAAATAAATGCCCTGTCATTCTCAATTCCTCTGGATGCATAGTAATTATTTTAGGAACAAGTCCGTGGTACATCCATACAAACGCAAAGAAAACCATTAAACTATACGTGATAAAAAAACGTACATATTGGCTATGTGGGGTCTCTTTATTTTCAAGCCATCGTTTCAACACGTCAAAACTTAATGCAGTACCCCACCCCATCAATGGGCGAAATAATATGGCATCGAAGACTTTTCCTAGCATACCATAGTTCGGTTCATAACGATAACTAGTTAAAAATGTCGTACCATTTGTTTTTTCATTCGGGATATATTGCCAATAGCCACGTCCTTCTTTAATCGGGGAAATCTTTTGTGGTGTACCAAAATGGAGTGAAGACGACTTTGTCCCATCTCCTTTCGTATGTTCCCCAACACTTTCTCCCCAGCCACTAATTTCGACAAATGGTAAAATTTTTCTTGTGTATGTAAATTTTTGCACATCATTTTTCTTTTTTGGTAAGTACGTTATCGACGAAAAACGGATATCCCATTGTTCATGAAGTGCAGGATTTTGTGATTTTTCCCAAATATCTCCTATGGCACCATCTATTTCTATCTCGACATAAATTTCCTTTTTTGACATGTTACCACAGTCCTTTTCTATTTTATCTGTTCCATCCCGGTAATAATTTTGATGAACAGATGTGTTTATTGTTGTTCCTGTCTTCCCACAACCTTTTAAAATGGAATACGTTTAAACAATAACCCTTTCATAGAAGGGTCTACTTTATCAATGACAATAATTAAATAAATGAATAAATACAAAAGTTGTTCTGCATGGGGGTATAATTCGATCGTAAACGTTGTCGATAATCGGAGCAATTTTGTATCTATTTGTCCAAGTTCTTCGTCATCTTGCCATAATGTATAGGATAATTTCGAATCATTATGCACCACATGAATGCCCTGAGGTTCAATAGAAAAGAAATGTTTTGTCCATCCTTTATTCGTTTGAATACGTGCTATTTCTTTTTCATCTTTTTCAATCGTAAATACTACATTTTTTCGATCTTGTTTACGATACATCGTTGCTATTAGACTTTCATCTTCTGTTTTCCATAAGTCATACCCATATTTGCTAAATGGATTTGCAATTCTCGTATAAAATAACAGATCTTTTTCTGTGTTGTACACATAATAACTATCTTTAAGATCAATAAATCGCTTTTTAACATAGTATTTTTTCATATAAATACTCCTCATTTAAAATGCCTTATTTATGATGAACTACCCTTTCACATTTCAATTTAAACTAATAAACAATAAGCAGTTACGTTGTATATAAAACAAAGTAATATTATCATATTAATAAGCTTGGAATTTTTAAGAATAGGATGATGATACATGAGAAAACACGTACCATTAAGTGTACTTGATTTAGTAGGCATTTCAAAGGGACAAACGGTAAAAGAAGCAATTGATACTTCTATGGAACATGCTCAATTCATAGATGAATTAGGGTTTAAGCGATTATGGTATGCAGAGCACCATAATGCCATATCACTTGCAGCAGTCGCCACGCCTTTATTAATTGGGCGTGCAGCATCTTTGACAAAGAACATTCGTGTCGGATCTGGTGGAATCATGTTGCCAAATCATGCTCATTTTCGTGTTGCAGAAGAGTTTGGTACATTAGCACAAATGTATCCAAATCGGATTGATTTAGGATTAGGGCGTGCCCCTGGAACAGACGGAATGACTGCACAATTAATTACACGGACGAGTGGAGATGCACAAGAATTTGCAAATAATATATATGATATGATTGGTTGGTTCAGTGAAGATGGAGTTTCTTCTCGTATCCCAAATGTAACGACAGGAGTTGCCACGAATACGAATGTTCCAATTTGGGTACTAGGATCAAGCATGAATGGCGCCCATATCGCTGGTCAGTTAGGGTTACCATATTCGATTGCCACTCATTTTATGCCAGATGACTATGAAGAAAAATTAGCATTCTATCGCTCGTCATTCGATTCTACTGGCCCAACTGCTACGATTGATACTCCTTATTCTATGGCAGCAATCAATGTCGTCGTTGCTCCAACAGATGAGGAAGCAGAACGAATTTTTACTTCAACAGAAAAAATGTTTATCAATTTATATTCTGGTGAGCGAAATTATATCGAGGCTCCTGTTGACCCGACTGAACTTCCTAACCGTCACTTAGCGGATAGCGCACTAAAGGTAAAAGCAGTCGGTTCTCCAGAAACTGTTCGAAAACAATTAGAAGCCTTTGCGGAAAAAAGTAAAGTGGATGAATTGATGATCGTTACCTACGCGTATCATCCTGAGGATCGTAAACGGTCTATGGAATTATTAGCAGATGTTTGGTTTTAAAAAGTAACTACAACATATTTTTAGTAAAAAATGGACAGACTTCATTCAAATCAATGCAAATGCTGACTAAAATTCATCTGACAGTTAAACTTTGACAAATAGATCGAGAAACTCTATATAAAAAAACGAAGTTGGAACATAGGTAAGTATCACAACGTACAAGACTATGTCATTCCAACTTCGTTTTCTTTTGCTTTATTTAAATACTCATTACTCCACCTTTTGATGCGTTAGTAACGAGTGCAGAATAGCGAGCTAACCAACCTTTTTTAATTTTTGGTTCAAATGTGGGTAAGTTACTCTTTCTTTCTGCCAATACTTCGTCGCTCACTTTTAAGTTCATCGTACGTGATGGTAAGTCAATTTCGATTATATCGCCATTTTCTACTAATGCGATTGGACCACCTTCCGCAGCTTCTGGTGAAATATGTCCTACAGAAATTCCACGAGAGGCTCCACTAAAACGCCCATCAGTAATAAGTGCTACATCTTTCCCTAAGCCTCGCCCCATAATTGCGGACGTTGGAGCTAACATTTCTGGCATTCCCGGTCCACCTTTTGGTCCTTCGTATCGAATGACAACGACATGCCCTTTTTGAACTGTTCCGTCATCAATACGTGCTTGGGCTTCTTCTTGAGAATCGAATACGATTGCTTCACCCTTAAATGTTTTAATCGAAGGATCTACTGCCCCAACTTTAATAACCGAACCTTCCGGACAAATATTACCGTAAAGAACAGATAATCCACCTACTGGACTGTACGGATTATCTTTCGTACGAATGACCTCTTCATCTTTAATATGATAATCTTGTACTAACTCACGCATCGTTTTGCCTGAAACAGTTGGACGGTCTGGATTCATTGCTCCAGGTATTTTAATTAACTCATTAATAATCGCTTCTACTCCACCAGCTTTATTAATATCGTCCATTGAAATATCTGATGCTGGCATAATTTTTGCTAAATAAGGAACCCGCTCTGCTACCTTATTAATATCTTCCATATCATAGTTAATTTCCGCTTCATTTGCGATAGCTAATGTGTGTAATACTGTATTTGTTGAACCACCCATCGCCATATCTAATGCGAATGCATCATCAATTGCATCTTTTGTAATAATATCACGAGGTTTAACATCTTCCTTAATCATTCGAACTAGTTGTCTAGCAGCCTCGTATACTAACTCTCTACGCTTCTCACTTGTAGCTACAATCGTACCATTTCCTGGTAAAGCTACCCCTAGCATTTCCATTAAACAGTTCATGGAGTTAGCAGTAAACATTCCCGAACAAGAACCACAAGTCGGACATGCATTCATTTCAATATCTAACAATTCTTCTGAAGACATTTGTCCTGCTTTATGTGCTCCAACTCCCTCAAATACAGAAGTTAAAGAAATTTGTTTTCCTGAAGCACTTACACCTGCCTCCATTGGTCCACCTGATACAAATACAGACGGGACGTTCGTTCTTGCAGCAGCCATTAACATTCCAGGCGTAATTTTATCACAGTTCGGAATGTAAAACACACCATCAAACCAATGTGCATTAATCACTGTTTCTGCAGCATCCGCAATTAATTCACGGCTCGGTAATGAATAACGCATTCCGATATGCCCCATTGCAATTCCATCATCTACCCCAATTGTGTTAAATTCAAATGGAATTCCACCAGCTTCATAAATTGCATCTTTCACCACATCTGCAAACTCTCGTAAATGCACATGACCAGGAATAATATCAATATATGAGTTACACACCCCAATAAATGGTTTCTCTAAATCTCTCGGTTTCACTTTCCCCGTTGCATATAGCAAGCTTCTATGTGGGGCACGGTCAATTCCAATTTTAATTTCATTACTTCTCATCTGTAGCGCACCTCAATTTTCTAAAAATTTAGTTTGTTCTTCTTATTGTAAAACGTACGTTGTCTACTGTCAATTATGTTGTTGGACAAAGAAGCAGTTTCTGTCTTTTTCACGTCATGCCTAAATCTTTCATCGCATGTAAAATGTGAATCTTCATCGCATTTCTTGCACCCTCTGCATTTCTCACTTCCATAAATTCCATTATTAAGCGATGATCATGGATGGTATCTGTAACGACGTTTGTCTTTTTCTCAGACAAAATAACCCCTTTATTAATCGCTTGGAAAATTACTGGCATGAGACGATCGATAAATTCATTATGGGTCGCCTGGGCAATCGTTCGGTGGAATAATTGTTCCACTTCCGTACGGTCTTCGCCTTTATTTATTTTTTCCTCGATTAATTTTCCATATTGTAAAATTTGTGCAATTTCTTGATCAGTCGCTCGCAATGTCGCATAGTATGCCGCTTCCGGTTCAAAAATAAGACGAATTTCATATAAATCTTTTATATTCATCGTCAAATTAGATAAATCATGAAGAGAAGAAGTTAATTGATCGACATTGAGTTGTTCTTTCACAAATGTCCCTCGACCACGTTTTATTTCTAATATGCCATTTGTCACAAGAATGCGGATTGCTTCTCTTAATGTTGTTCGACTAATTTTCAACTCTTCTGAAAATTCCAGTTCGTTCGGAAGTTGATCACCAGGTACAAACCTTTGGTCAACGGTGATCATCGACAAAATTTCTGTCGCAATTTTATCGGATAATCGTTTTTCCCCTATCATCTAGTTTCATCCTTATTTTTTCTCTATAGCATAATAGAAAAGACGAAGGATGTAAAGCGTGATATTATTTAAACATGGGATCTTTATGACGTGAAAGTTACATGGATTTGTTAAAACAGGATTATACCTTTTCTAGTCCTTCCACCGCTGCTACAATTGTACGTCTAGCATCGACAAACGGATGGACGAACTGGAAAACGAAAGAAAGTAAAACCTTAGATGAATGTCAAGCTAGATAAAGAAGTTCTTATCCATATTTATTTTTACATTATTCATTTTGACATAAAAAACACCTCTATCCGTTAAACGTACATCTAACGAATAGAGGTGGGTTATGCTTTTAATTAGACAATGCTAAGTCATCTGTATCTGAATGTTTCGTAGTCCAATTACCATACCATTTTGTAATATAATTATTCGGTTTTCTTCCAAGTAATTCCGTTAAATTTGTATATTGCATTCGTACATTATCATGTTCCCCAATTGCATCATACAACTGCATTAATACTAAATAGTTGTTTTGAAACGTTGGATAATGCTTCTGAATGGTCAACGCTAATAAAAGGGCATCAAAATAATTATGCTCTGCCTTCAAATGTTCAATCATCGTATTGATCATCGTAATATATAAAATTTTTAACTGTTCGCTTTTATTAGCTTTCCAGCTAAAGTTTTCTTCTTTCAAATAATCACCCGTATAATACTTCATCAACTTATCATAGTAACGATAATTTTCTTCTGTTAATGATTCAAAATTATCAAATACAGACTCAAAAATATGTAAATCAACAGAGACATCACGTAAAATCATTTCATAACGACCAACCGTATTCGTAATATCAATATCAAAATCAATCGACTTTAGCATGGATTTAATTTGATAAATTGTCGTATATAAATTTTGCATCGCCTTTGCCTCATCATATTCTGGCCACAACATCGATGTTAACTCTTCCTTAGAAGCACTTTTATGTTGTAATAAATAACAAAATAACTCTTTCGCTTTAATCGTACGCCAGTTTACATCCTTAATAACATTTCCATCTTCCATAAATTGTAATGTTTTAAATGTCCGAATAATTTTACCTTCTTGAAACTTTTTTACTCCTGTATATAAATCAATCATTTTTTCACCTCAGTTGTTAAATTTCATATAATTCCAACTGTGTAATATGGACCTATACGAAATCTTTACATTATATTATTACCGTTTTTCAAAAATATAAACAAGTATTTTTTACCAGCTGGGAAAAAGTTCGATCATCAACCTTCAATTTCCCCTTTATTATCAATGTATTAACGACTTTTTTAAGGTCATCAAATTTTTGAATAAACGTGCATTTCATTTCTTATATTCAGCTCTAATATACAGCGTTTTTTGAGATAGCATTTATCTGTCGTGTTACTTTTTTATTTTATCCCATTCTTAATATGTATCATGCTCTTTTATCGTGATCACGAATAACTAATTTATGTAAATACTTGTTTTAAATCTAATAATACTACTAATAAACGCTTTATCAATTTGCATGTTTCCTTCATCATAAGTAACTATCGTACGAATTTTTAGCTTGTGAAAATTTATTGTTCTTTCTCCTATTCTCCCTCTTAAAATGGAAGTTAACTTATAGCTTACTAGCACGAAATGAAAACAAACTGTGAGCATTATGAGAATACGATTAGAAAAATAACGAAGTATACATAATATAATTATTGTAAACAAAACACTATGAAACGTGATATTTTAAAAGTAATATCGTATAATAAGAACAAACGTTCTTTAGGTGGGATAATATGACTGACTTAGAAATTGCAAAACTTTATTTATTTCTCGACCTAACCATTAAAAATTTATTATTAGATTTAAAATATATTTATGAAGGTCCCTTTCGTATTAAGGATCCTTACATTATATTTAATGAACAATTATTAACTGGTGCGAGAACCGAAATGAGAAAATTAAAGCGTGAAATGTATAAACGAAACATCCAAGTCGTTCTTCTACGTCAACAAGGGAAATTTACGACATACAAATTTATTACAAAACGAGAAATGAAAGAAATTACTTATATGAATGCCGTCATGAAAAAGCATGTCAAATATGTTATAGAAAGAATTGCTACTGGATCAGCATTTAAAATATAAATTTTTGTACGTCAAATCTATCCAACAAAAAACAGGATAGTTTTCAATAATGATGGAAACTGTCCTGTTTTATGTACATTAAAAATTAATTTTCACATGTTCTTTTTCATCATGATATGGTTCATCTAACGTAAAAATGGATAAATCAAATTCTAAATTATCTTGTATTTCTGGAAGATCTCCATCATAATTTTGAATCTTCATTGTTACATTAGCTGTTTTTCCACTTGCGACAGTTTCACTAAAAAACACTAGATCATCAATCATCACATCGTCTGCCGATACTTCATGTGACTGAATCTCAAAAGATTGTGCCATTTTATTTTGTACCGTCATTTTAATTTCATAATACTCTTCATCCCAATCCTTATCAATGACTTTTTCTACACCTGTTAGTACTACATGAAAATTGTCTCTATCTACTAATGTTTCTTCCATTTCAATTTTCTCATTTTCTACAGGCGCTTCATCGTTATTTTCTACATCATTTTCTTCTATCACTTCATGATCATTCGTGTCTACTGAGGCAACGTCTTTTTCTTCTGTTTCTATACCACAAGCAGCTAATAGAATAGCTGAAACTAAAATAAATAGTATTTTTCTCATCGTTCCACTCCTTTTTATCTTTTATACTAACATTATATAGTAAAATAGAATTATTTCAAACACTTTACATTACTTTTGAATTACTTATACACACTTGTAAATAGGTAAAAACACACAATTTAATAACAGGGCAACGATACAATGAAAGTTCGTTAATTATACATACTCGTAAGTCTAATATGCGTATATTTATGTTACTATTTTATAGGAGGAGAGGATGAACATGAACAAGACAATTGTTGATAATAACTTACTAAAGGAAGCTACTCTATTTATCCGAAACTGTTACGAAGAACTCGGTTTATCTGCTGAGGAACAAAATGAAAGAATTAAACAAATTGAAAAAGAAATTTTTGCTACAGATACGTATACACATGAACCATTTGAACTAATACATGGAGCTAAAATGGCATGGCGAAACAGTAATAGATGTATCGGAAGACTGCTTTGGAATACATTACATATTTTTGATGCAAGAGAAGTTAACACGGCGGAAGAAGCATATGAAAAATTACTTAACCATATAACTTTCGCCACAAATGATGGGAAGATTCAATCTACCATTACGATTTTCCCTGCCAGAAAAGGTAGCAAGGATCCACTGCGAATCTGGAACCATCAATTAATTCGATATGCTGGATATGAAATAGATGGAAAAATTATTGGTGATTCTTCATCGATTGCTTTTACGCGAGCTTGTGAAAAATTAGGATGGCAAGGCGATAAAACAGATTATGATATATTGCCTTTAGTCATTCAAGAAGACGGAAAGGAACCGAAAGTTTTCGATATTCCAAACCATTTAGTCAAGGAAGTACCAATTACACATCCAAAATATGATTTTACATCATTAAATGCAAAATGGTATGCCGTTCCCATTATTTCTGATATGCGACTCGAAATCGGTGGAATTGATTATCCTATGGCACCTTTTAATGGTTGGTATATGGGTACAGAAATCGGTGCAAGAAACCTTGCTGATGAGGATCGTTATAATTTATTACCAAAAATTGCTGAAATCATGCAACTTGATACAACGGTAAATCGCTCACTTTGGCTAGACAAAACATTAGTAGAATTAAATATCGCTGTATTGCATTCGTATCATACTTCCGGTGTCACCCTTGTTGATCACCATACAGCTGCAAAACAGTTCCAACAATTTGAGAAAAACGAATTAAAGAACGGTCGATCTGTCACTGGCAATTGGGCATGGCTCATTCCCCCACTTTCACCAGCAGCAACAAATATATATCATCGACCATACAATAACGATATTATGACACCAAATTACTTTTATCAAAAAGATATTGAGTTTGGTTAATGTAACATGTTGTATAAGCCTTACTGGTACTTCATCATGCAAGGATGTTTCGTAAGGCTTTTTACACTTAATTTTAAAATAGATATGAGCAATTTCACTTAATTTTTATATTGTTTGCTTACATTCAATTGTTATTTGAACTCCCTTGTTAAACACTCTTTCGTAAAATACAACTTTTAAAAGAATCTAATGAGTGAATTAGAATCCTGTAACAAATGAATTTGTTCGAATGGACGAGTGAATGAAAAAACAGTATAGTTATACATAGACAAGCGATAAGAGGTGACAGCTTTGAAGAAAATTTTAATACTGAGTGACAGTCATGGCTTAGTAGAACCATTGGAAACAATTAAATATCGACATGCTTGCGATCATTATATTCATTGTGGTGATTCTGAGCTTGAAACTGACCATCAAGTGTTAAATGGATATGAAATTGTCCGAGGAAATTGTGATTGGAACAGTTCATTTCCGAATGAACTTATTTTAAATATTAACGATCTCCGCTTATATGTAACACATGGTCATTTATACGATGTGAAAAATTCTTTAATGCGATTGCAATATCGTGCAGTAGAGGTTGAGGCAAATATTGTTTGTTTTGGGCACTCACATATTGCCTATGCAGAAAAAATTGGACAAACATTGTTCTTAAATCCAGGAAGTATTCGTTTACCAAAATATTTTTCGGAAACTTCTTATATTGTTTTAAGTGTGTTAGATGATACGGAAGTAACAATACAATTTTTCAATGCGGAAGGTATGGAGATAACAATATTTCCTTACAATGAAACTTTTCGATTAGAAAAATGATAGAAAAGTGTTGACTTTATTTCTGAACCGTCATATAATAATAAATGTCGTCAAAAGAAGTCGACCACTTGCGGGTGTAGTTTAGTGGTAAAACTCCAGCCTTCCAAGCTGATGTCGGGGGTTCGATTCCCCCTACCCGCTCCATAATTAAATAATAATATACATATTGTCCTCGTAGCTCAGCTGGATAGAGCAACAGCCTTCTAAGCTGTCGGTCGGGCGTTCGAATCGCTCCGGGGACGCTTAAACGTGAATTAGGTTGTTATCAATGGAATATACCATTGATAACAACCTTTTTTATTATATAAACATTAAAAACCTCCAATTTACCGCTTATCGGAAAATTGGAGGTCTATGATGGAGGGCTAACTTTAGTATGCTCTATAATGACATATTATATGTCATTCGATGCAAACCAAATATTTAATTTTTCTAATGCGTGATGACGATGGCTTATACTATTTTTTTCAACCGTTTCTAATTGTGCCATCGTTTGTTTGTATCCTTCAGGTATAAAAATTGGATCATATCCAAATCCATTATCCCCTTCAGGAGCAAATGTAATTTTTCCAGGACAGTTTCCTTCAAAATAAACTGTTTCCTTTCCAGGACGTGCTATCGCTAATACGCAAATAAACTTAGCATGACGTTCCTCCTCTGGAACATCTACTAACTCTTGTAGCACTTTTTCATAATTGTTTACATCATTCGTCGGTTCTCCTGCATAACGTGCGGAGTATACGCCCGGCGCACCATTTAAAGCATCAATTGAAAGGCCAGAATCATCTGCTAATACAGGTGTTTGAACAAGTTCACAAATGGTTTCCGCCTTTAAACGGGCATTCTCAAAAAAAGTATCACCAGTTTCTTCGACATCTGGAAGCTGTCCCTCATAATCAGCTAGTGAACGAACTTCGATTCCATATGGCTCAAACATGTCGCGAAATTCTTTAATTTTTCCTTTGTTTCCTGATGCGATCATTAATTGTTTCATTGTTTATTCCTCTTCTTTCACTTCTAATTCAAATCCAATTTCCTCTGCCAACATCCCTAGTGCTTCTTTTTGTACTGCAAAAAGTTGCTCAATTCCAATTTGCGCGTGTTCGAGCATTAATTGTAATTCGTCATAGGAAAAAGTTGATTCCTCCCCTGTACCTTGAATTTCAACAAATTTTCCCTCACCAGTCATTACGACATTCATATCAACATTTGCAGCAAAATCTTGTTCATAATTTAAATCAAGGACAACTTCCCCATCTTCCAATACACCAACACTTGTTGCAGCTAAGTAATCTGTTACAGGTAAATTTTTCACTTTATCTTCCTCTAATAGTCTGCCACAAGCAAGGACCAGTGCAACGAAGGCACCAGTGATCGATGCAGTTCTCGTACCACCGTCCGCTTGGATAACATCACAATCAATCCAAATTGTGCGCTCCCCTAATTTCTCTAAGTCGACGACTGCTCGTAATGCACGTCCTATTAAACGTTGGATTTCCATCGTACGACCACTCACTTTTCCACGAGATGATTCTCTCGTATTACGTTGATCGGTTGCACGTGGCAACATGGCATACTCTGCAGTTATCCAGCCTTTCCCTTGTCCACGCATAAATGGTGGGACACGTTCTTCAATCGTTGCATTACAAATTACTTTTGTATTTCCAACTTCTATTAATACAGAACCTTCAGGGTGCATTGTAAAATTCGTTATTATATTTGTTGGTCTAATTGTCGCGTTCATATTCGCCCTCCTACATATTTTCAGTTACATTTTTTCCATTTGTTGAAAATCTGATAATTGAACAGGTGTATCATACACATTTCCGTCTTCATCCATAATCTCATCTAGCTGTTCAACTTGTACATCTATCGCTTGTACTTCTTCCCCATCTACTAAAGATCTTACTAATGTTTCCATTACATCTTTTTGAATGATTGGAAGTTCATCATCGTTAAAAATATACTCATTAAATACTAATTGTAACACACCTTCATTTAGTTCAGGTGCTTTTTCTAAAGATACTTCTTGTTGGAACACATCTTGTACGCCTAATTCACGTGGAATGTTTTCGAGTAATTTTTGCACCTTTGCTTCAAATACATCTTCCGTACGATCAATATACGTCGATACTGGTACAAAGTACGTCATTTCCTCGTGTTGCTTCGGATAAAAAATCGTGACAAGTTCACTATGTTGCAAATGTGGCTTTTCATCCATATGTATGTTAATTCCATGCTTCTTACTATACCCGTTTGCAATTGGTGTTCCATTGACAGGCATTTCATCTATATCTTCTCCATCAATTCTCAGTTTTATGTTTTCCACTTGTTCAAACTGGGTCAACGTATGTGTCATGGCTTCTAATATGCGTATTTCATCTTCCGCCTCATAGTTTGCAAATTGCGCTGATAAATCAACAATTAATGTTCCGTCCTCTGTTACATTCGTTCCTAACACTTCTGTTTTCTCTGGTAAAACTGCTGCAAAACCTTCTGGTAATAACTCCGTGACAGGTCCATCTTTCACTAAATATTGAACCGTTTGGGCTGCCGCTCCTTCGATTTTAGGTATTTCTATTTGAATCGGGGCAACAACTCCATCTTTATCGAATACATAAAGTGTCCGTTCTGTAGTTTCAGCTGTTTCTTCTACATCGTTTTCCTCAGAATTAGTTTCTTCAGATTCATTCATATTTTCTTCTGTCTCGTCAATGATTGGAATATCCTCTGGCATATCAATTTCTTCTATCGTTTCAGCTCCTTGAAAACAACCAGATAATAAAAACATACCTACACCCGCAGTTATCGCTACACGGATTTTTTTCGTGCGCACAAAATCCCCTCCTGTCATATACTAGTACAATATACGACATGGTGTGTCCATTTATACCTGTATCGGAAGATTAATTTTATCCATCATCACATCTTGTAGGCATTCAATACAGTTTTCAAAAATGATATTTGATAATTTAGTAAATGTTTCTAAATTACCAGTCATGTAAAATTGATGTTTCGCCGTACGAACATTTTTTTGTAGTAAATGATGCACTTCTAAAATCGCACTCGTTTCTCTAGCAGTTTCTTCACTTGAAGATATTAATTGAACATCATGTCCAACTACTTGTTGAATCGTTTTTTGCAAAATTGGATAATGAGTACAGCCGAGCACCAATGTATCAATATTCACTGTACGTAATGGTTCTAATGCTTCCGCTACAACTTGAAACGCTTCTTCCCCATCTGTTATACCTTTTTCCACCATCGGTACGAATGTCGGACAAGCAAGGGTAGTTACTCCTAACGTATGATTTATTTTATGTAATGCACGGACATATGATTCACTTCGTATCGTTCCCTCTGTTCCAATCACACCTATTTGCTTATTATTCGTTGCATTAATGGCGGCACGAGCACCAGGTTTAATGACACCAATGACTGGAATCGATAGTTCTTCCTTTAATTGTTTAATCGTAAATGCTGTCGCTGTGTTACATGCAATAACAATCATCTTCACATCTTTTTCCAATAAAAAATGAACCATTTCCATTGTGAACTGTTTTACTTCATGTTCTGGTCTCGGTCCATATGGGCATCGCATTGTGTCACCAACATAAATTAATTTTTCGTTCGGTAATTGTCTCATCAATTCATATGCAACAGTTAATCCACCAACACCTGAATCAATGACACCTATTGCTCTATTCAAAATTCCACCTCATTTATTATTGTAACGATATATATTTTATCATACGTACATGTGAAAGGAAAAAAGAAAAGACGAAAAAAGTTGAAGTAACTTCGACTTACTTCAACCATCCTTTTTCCTTTACGAGAGAAATTGCTTCTATCCTATTACCAACTTGTAACTTTTCTAAAATTGTCGACATATAATTTCTGACCGTTCCAGGAGATAAAAATAATGTAGCAGCAATTTCCTTCGTTGATTTTCCTTTTGCAACAAGACTTAATACTTCAGATTCTCGCTCTGTTAATGGGTTTTCAATAAAATCACTCTCATACATCATATCCATTAATTCTGGTGCATACATTTTTCTTCCTGCCATCACTAAACGAATTGCTTCAGCTAATTGTTCAATTGGGCTATCTTTTAATAAGTATGCTTGTACCCCAGCTCTTCTAGCCCGATCAAAATATCCTGTACGAGCAAATGTCGTTAAAATAATTTTTTTGCACGGATCTTCCTTTAATAATTCAGCTGCTTCCAGGCCATTCATTACTGGCATTTCAATATCCATCACACAAACATCGGGTTGTAATGATTGAACTAATGCTACTGCTTCTTCTCCATTTGTTGCTGTTCCGACAACTTCAAAATCATCTTCCATATTTAACAACGAACCTAATGCACCAAGTAACATTCCTTGATCCTCTGCTAATATAATTTTAATCATTACATGACACCCCCTTTGGCAATGTTTTTTATAATGACTGGTACTTCAACTGACAAATCTGTTCCATTATGGGACCCTATGTATAACGTACCATTTACAAACTCCAGTCTTTCTCTCATCCCAGCAATTCCACTTCCAAATGATTGCTTTTTATCTTTCGGAAATCCTCTTCCATCATCTTTAATTTTTAATATATATGCTTCCTCATTTTGTGTTATATAAATATCACTTTTCGTCGCTCCACTATGTTTAACGATATTTGTTACAGCCTCTTTTAGACAAAGACTTAAAATATTTTCAATAACAGGTGGAACCGATTCATTCTTTAATTCATTTTTGATTGCAACATCGATCTCTGCAGCCTCTAATACTTGCTTCGTTCGTTCTAATTCATCCGTCAACTTTCGATAACGCATATGTGTCACTAATTCACGTACTTCTTTTAATGCGGTGCTTGCAGTCATTCTAATATCTTTTAATTCATTTGTAGCAAGTTCCGGATCTTTTTCTAATAATTTGCCAGCAAGATCTGATTTTAGTCCAATTAAAGATAATTTTTGTCCTAAAATATCATGCAAATCTCTTGCGATACGTTGTCTTTCTTCAAAAATAATTAGTTCTGATATTTTTTCCCGTGCGACTTCTAACTCGCCTTCTAAATTTTCACGTTTCGTTCGATTATATAAATGAAACGGTAACAGCACTGTCCCAATGACACTAATAACGATATACGGTGTTTGCGGCAGTAGTAAGTCTAATCGAAAAAAATAACCAAATATAACTGCCCCAACTGTCGTTGCAATATGAAGCCCATACATAATAAAAAAACCTGCATAATGTCGAATATTTCCAATAAAGATGGCTGTAAAAATAGCAAAATAAACAAAGCCAAACAAATAAATCATTGCAATGTTTACAATCATTTCAAAACTAAGCCACATATATACAAGTCCACTTTTAGACTTGAAAGAAAATATATAGGAAATGAAAAACATTATTAATAATGTAATGCCGATGCCAATTTCTACAAAAGAAGATGATTTAAAAATAAAGAAAAATGGTAAAAAACATAAAATAATCCATGTGTAAATACTAATCCATGGTTTCTTCGGAAAAATACTATACCATTTACGCAAAAATAACACCCTCTTCCTATTGCCTCTATTATAGCAATAAATATTGCATTACAACATCTGTTCATTTAAATCTATAAAAATACTTTTTGAGACTATTTGAATAAACCCAAAATGGTATCTATATATTGGAAGTCCCTTTAAAACAAAAAGATATGCTAGCAATCAACTACTCGCTAGCATAACTTCATACTTGTATGTCTATTAATTGATTCTCGTTTTGTTCGAATGTTTTACCACACGATTTTGCTTTGTTTCGTTTAACTTTTCACGCTGACGCTGCTTCCACGTTTTAAAGGTAATAAAATTTTGTGCTTCTGCATCATATAATTTATAACGCAAGGAATCTAGACTCGTTTTAAGTGTAATCGTTGTTGCGTATTGTAAATCTGGAGTCGTCTCATGTGCCTCTTCTAAATAATAGTTCGGTATACGTGGTGCTAAATGATGGACATGGTGGAAGCCGATATTTCCTGTTAACCATTGTAAAAATTTTGGTAACTCATAATATGAACTTCCTTCTACTGCTGCCTTCACATAATTCCACTCAGATTCTTCTTCAAAATACGAATCTTCAAACGTA
Organism: Pseudogracilibacillus sp. SO10305; assembly: GCF_037072005.1. NCBI lineage: Bacteria > Bacillati > Bacillota > Bacilli > Caryophanales > Bacillaceae > Pseudogracilibacillus > Pseudogracilibacillus sp. SO10305. The sequence goes on from NZ_JAXHDE010000022.1 coordinate 24,885, forward strand.
TGTTGAATATAAAATAACCAGATACCTAATGCGGCTGCAATATAAATCGATATTCCGTGCACGATTAAGAATGGTACGAAACCAACAAAAACGATAACTAAAACCGTTCCTATAAGTAATATAGCATTAATTAAATACGTATTATTTTTCTCTTTTTGCTTCGCATCCGCTCTATTACGTCGGTTTGACACAAGCACTAAATATAGCGGACCAAACCCAAACATAATAATCGGATTACGGTATAGACGATATTTCAATCTTTCCCATTTTGTTGCTTCCTCATATTCCTCTATTGTCATTACCCAAATATCTCCAATGCCACGTTCATCTAAATTAGAACTAGAAGCATGGTGAATCGCATGTTCTCGTTTCCATTTTTCATATGGAAAACTCGTTAACACTCCTGTAATCGTTCCTAACATATTATTTTTTCGTTTGTCATGGTAAAAAGAACCATGTGTACAATCGTGAAAAATAATGAATGTACGAACAATCAGTCCTGCTGCTATCACCGATAAGCCAATCGCTACATACATATTAATTGGTACCATTATATATGCGATAATCCAAGTAGCAATTAACGGCACAATCGTATTAAAAATTTGTATCGTACTTTTTTTATGATCCGCAAATGTATACGGCTTTACTTGTTGATGTAATTTTCTCGTTTTCTCTTTTGACATTTTTCTCCCCCTCATAGGCGTCCTATTTTAGTATAAGAGAGTGAAAATCTTTTTATTAGACGTAAATGTCATCATTTCTATGTGACAAATGTCATATCAAACAAAGGATAAACGTATAAATCATTCATTTTACGCACTTTTCGTACATTTATTCATAAAATAAACTGACTAAATAATTCCCTTCTAAATGCATCTCACCGACAGCAAGGAGGGGGACCATTTGAACGACTCGAAAAACTTTCACCAACAAAGCGTACTAACAAAACGTGAAAGAGAAGTATTTACGATACTTTTACAAGACAAAACAACAAAGGAAATCGCAGAAGAACTATTCATATCTGAAAAAACTGTCCGAAACCACATTTCAAACGTTATCCAAAAGTTGGGTGTAAAAGGTCGTGCACAGGCAGTGATAGAGCTTGTTAGAATGGGGGAATTATCATTATAACGAAAACCGACTTTCACTATCGAAAGTCGGTTTTTCTATTATTCTTCCAGTTGAAAATGTTCACGTAAAGTTGAGCCTTCATAGGAGGTTCTAAATAATCCACGTTTCTGTAGTTCAGGAATGATCAATTCTACAAAATCTTCTAAACTATGTGGAAAGGAAGGTGGCATTAAATTAAAGCCATCTGCAATCCCTTCCTTGAACCATAATTCCATTTCATCGACAATTTCCTCGGGCGTTCCAATTAAAGTAAAATGGCCCCCACCAGCATTTAAATAACTTAATAATTCTCTTACGGTCGGATCTTTATCACGAATAATTTCTAATATAGTTTTATAACGTCCTACCGGTCCAGAAAATTCCTCAACAGGTGGAAGGACTGGCACCTTTTTATCTAAATCCCACTTAGAACAATCCTGTCCGACGAAAATGCTTAATTGATTTAAAATAGTGTCTGTATCCAACAGCTTGTCTAATTTCGCTTTTTTCTCAAATGCTTCTTCTCGAGTTTTGCCAACATACGTTACTAACCCCGGAAAAATTTTAATATGTCTATTTCTCACGCCACGTTCCAAAACAGCTTGATCCATCTTTTCTCTAAACTCCCTTGCTTGTCTCCGGTTCCATGAAACAGAATAAACCGCATCAGCATATTCGGCTGCTAATGTAATTCCCGGATTCGATGCACCTGCTTGCATCAGTACCGGACGACCTTGTGGACTTTTTGGAGTCGTTAGCGGCCCACGCACTTGAAAGTATTTTCCAATATGCTTTATTGGGTTTATTTTATTTGGACGCATTAATTGTTTCGTTTTTCTATCATGAATAAAATCTGCTTCTTCCCATGAATCGAACAATTTTGTAACAACATCTGCAAATTCTGCCGCTTTTTCATAACGTTTCGCATGAATTGGCAGTTTTTCCATACTATGATTTTGTGCCTCTAAATCTGTCATCGATGTAACGAGGTTCCAACCAACACGCCCGCCAGACACATGATCCAAACTTAAAATTTGCCTCGCAGCTGTAAATGGATTGGAAAATGTACTCGAAATAGTAGATACTAAACCAACATAGTTCGTTACTTGCGATATAGCAGTTAAATTCACAATGGGGTCAAACCAAAAAGCCGGCATAACATTCGCACTAATACCTTGAAACGATTGATTATCTGCGAAAAACACAGCATCAAACAATCCCTTTTCTGCAATTTGAGCTAATTCTTGATAATATGCAATATCTCCAACACGTTCAACACTTGAATCCGAACTTAACCATGCAGCCTGATGGTGGCCACAACCTATCACTAATACTCCAATATGCATCTGTTTATGATTCTTCATTTTTCCCTCTCCTTTTTAAACATTAAAAAACGCAATTCCCCTAATATTCATAGGAAAATTGCGTATTTATAGCAAAATAGTATGTAAAAAAAACAGAATTCGTTCCAAATACATACAATCATACACTTTCCTACGCTAGTATGAACTAGTTCAGGTTCAAAGGGTTTGAGGATAACCTCATCTCAGTTTTTAAAAACACCCCTAGTGATTCTATTCAATTAATTAATGCTTCATTTCGTTTTTACAGTAATTCCTTGTTCATTGAAGACTTTTTGTACTGCTTTTAATCCATTTAAAACTTTTGGAAATCCAGCATATGGTAATATATGAATAATTGCACCAACAATTTCTTCTGGAGTTAATCCAACTTTAATTCCTGTTTTTACATGCATTTCAATTTGTGGGATACCTTGGGCAACCAATGATGCCATTGTTACTAATACTTTTTGTTTTGGGTCAATGCCTTCTCTACCATAAATATCTCCAAAGGCAAACTCCACTACAAAATCTTCTAAATCTGGTGCCAAATCTTTAAAACCTGCTCCAATATCCATATGTCCTTCCGGATGATGCTGATCTACTAAATTAAAATCCTTTAATACGTCCATTCCTTTTTCATAACGTTCGCTTGCCATGTATATGCCTCCATTAATGTTGAAATTTTCAAAATACTCCCATATCCATGCTAATACATTTCTAACGTTTCAACAAGTAAATGAATGTGATACTTTTGAAAAATGTTTTCCATCATATTTCCTAGTTTCCATGATGGTAATTTTTCCATTACAACATTTTGTACGATACTTTTTTGGCGTTTTACTTATTTGTTTACGATTTGTTTCATAAGTACGTGCACATGTTTCACAACGAAAAAGATAAAATAAACCAATTTTCATCGTATTTGTACTAGGAGCATTATGTTTTCGTAATGTTTTTTCAAATACAGGATGGCCATCACGCATCGATTGACCTTGCATATGTAATGCATAATGAATGCATTCATGTTTGATAATGCCTTTTATTGCCTCTTCCGTACCGTAATCTAATGTTTTCCCTGCAACTTCGATACGAACTGGATGTTGTTTATTCGTCATGACATATCTACCATATGAAGAACGAAGACGATTATTCCGAACGATTGGAATGGTTAAGTCGATATGAAAATTGGTACGTAAAAATTGGGTAGCAAATTGGGTTAATTCTTCCTCTTTCACTGTATACACCTCAATAAATATCATACCATATAACAAAAAAACTGACATATATCGTCAGTTTTGTAGCGTTAAAATTTTATCTCTATTTTCGTCACTAATTGCGACTGGTTTTCCAGTATGCTTATTAATATTTACGATGGAACCACGACCTGTTAAACAAACATCTCCATTTTCTTGCACACCCATATAGTGAATATCTAATGAACTACTCCCAATTCGATTCGCTTTCACGTATAATTGAATAGTTTCTCCAAAAAATACTTGTTTTAAATAATCACATTGTAAATCTGCTACGACAGGAACATCTTCCACTTTATCAAAATCTTGAAACAAGCCAACCGCTTTAAAATATTCAATACGCGCTTCTTCAAAATATATAAACGGAGATACATTATTCATATGACCAAACATATCTGTTTCAGAAAATCGAATTTTTATAGGTACGTGATATTTAAATTCTTCTTTCCAACGATTAAAATTTTTAATATACGGTGCTTTTGTCATATAAATCCCTCCTTAAAAAGATAGCTTCTTCAACATATTTTCTAACTTTAATGCGAGTCCAATATCCCCTTTTACTTTTAATCTTCCCGTCATAAATGCAGCAGTCGCATTTAAATCACCTTGTAGTAATTTTTTAAAATTCTTTTCATTCATCGCAAGTGTACATTGGGCATCATTTAATTTCCCTTCTGTAATAGTTGCAATCCCCTCTGTCAATTCTAGGCTATACACTACTTCCTCCCCTGCTTTAATTTCGAACACAAAACTTCCATTCACTGTTTCTATGATCGATTTATTCTCTTTAGCAACACGATCAATTTCTCCCCATACTTCTTGAACTGTTAAATTGTCTAAACTCATATTTTCACTCCTATTTATAATGAATGACTGTTCAATCATTATAATACATTTTCAAAAATAATGAAAGCGTTGTCTTATTCATTGATCAAATATATTAAATAAGACTCTACAATATATCGTGCCAGTGAATTTCCCTTTAGAATTAAAGTCGACCAAAACCAAATCCAGGCGGGAAATCACTTGTCTTATTCTAGAAATATAAAATTACTGCTTGATATACAAGATAAGAACATCGAAGTCGAAGAAAATGCTGTAGAATTAAAGCATATCGAGGAAGAATAACTAAATTCATCACAGCTAAATTGACGTATACATCAGCGTATTAATTTCAATCACTATATTAATATCAATTTGCATATGCATAATATTCACCTCGGAAATATTATGCAATACCAATCATATTTTGTCCGCATGCCCTTCTTATCCAATCGTTTTTGTACATTGTTAGAGTATCATTTATAATATCGAAACTTTCATAATTTCAAAAAGAGAATCATTTTACACTTTAAATGGAGATTAATCATACAAAGTAAAAAATCCTCCTCCCTTGAAGTTTAAGCTACAAAGGAAGAGGAAACTAGCATATAAACAGCCAGATGAAACGTAGGAAATGTACGTAGATTCCTGCGTGAGAAAAGGCCTAGATAAGGCAAAGCCTGAGCTTGGCATAGCAGCCGCACGCGGAAAGCGGAGTACATTTCCGAAGTGACATATTCACGCTATTCTTATTGGCTCCACACAATTACATATTAGATGACTTTAAGAGGGTCACCAACACCATTTGACAAAGAGCCAATAAAATAAGACTAGAATCCGAATGAATTCTAGTCTTATTAATTATTAATATGCGTTGTCGCTTCCGAAGAAGTTTTTAAATGATTGTACTACTGTCGCACGGTTCATCGCTGCAATAGAAGTTGTTAAAGGAATTCCTTTTGGACAAACTTCCACACAGTTTTGTGCGTTACCACAGCCAACTAATCCACCTGGTTCCATTAAACCAGCTAAACGATCACTCTTATTCATATCACCTGTTGGGTGAGAGTTGAATAAACGAGCTTGAGAAATAGCTGCTGGACCGATAAAGTCGTTTTTATCATTTACGTTTGGACACGCTTCTAAACATACACCACAAGTCATACATTTAGATAATTCATATGCCCATTGACGTTTCTTCTCAGGCATACGTGGTCCTGGTCCTAAATCGTGTGTACCATCGATAGGAATCCAAGCTTTTACTTGTTTTAACGCATCAAACATACGGTTACGATCGATTACTAAGTCACGAATAACCGGGAATGTGCTCATAGGTGCTAAACGAATTGGTTGTTCTAATTTATCAACTAAAGCAGCACATGATTGTCTTGCTTTTCCGTTAATAACCATAGAACAAGCACCACAAACTTCTTCTAGACAGTTCATTTCCCATTGAACTGGAGAAGTTTTTTCTCCATTAGCATTCACTGGGTTTTTTTGGATTTCCATTAGTCCTGAAATTACGTTCATATTCTTACGGTAAGGAACATGGAACGTTTCTTCATATGGAGCCGAATCAGGGCCGTTTTGTCGCGTTATAATAAACGTTACTGTTTTTTGTTCAGCCATTATTTCTTGCTCCCTTCACTTGATTTTGTATAGTCACGTTTACGTGGTGGAATTAAAGAAACATCCACATCTTCGTATGAAATAACTGGTGATTGAGCTTTCGCATCAAATTCAGCGATAGTAGTTTTTAAGAATTCTTCGTCATTACGATCTGGGAATTCTGGTTTATAGTGTGCACCACGACTCTCATCACGTTGAAGTGCTCCTAAAGTAATAACACGAGCTAAGTGGATCATATTTTTTAATTGACGTGTAAACATAACAGCTTGGTTACTCCACGTAGACGTATCACCGATGTCAATTTTTTCCCAACGCTCAAGTAGTTCAACAAGTTTTTCATCTGTTTGCTTTAGACGTTCGTTGTCTCTAACTACAGTTACGTTGTCTGTCATCCATTGACCTAGTTCTTGGTGTAATTGGTACGCATTCTCTGTACCTTTCATGTTTAACAATGCATCGAATTTCTCTTGTTCTTCTTTTTCATATTTCTCGAATAAAGAAGCAGGTAAATCTTCTGCATGTTTATCTAATCCATCGATATATTCAATCGCACTTGGGCCTGCAACCATTCCACCAAAAATAGCAGATAATAATGAGTTAGCACCTAGGCGGTTTGCACCGTGCTGTGAGTAATCACATTCACCTGCTGCGAAAATACCAGGGATATTTGTCATTTGATCATAGTCGACCCACATTCCACCCATTGAATAGTGAACTGCTGGGAAGATTTTCATTGGTACTTTACGTGGATCCTCTCCAACGAACTTCTCATAAATTTCGATGATTCCACCTAATTTAATGTCTAGTTCTTTTGGATCCTTATGAGAAAGGTCAAGATAAACCATGTTCTCACCGTTAATACCTAATTTTTGATTTACACAGACATCAAAGATTTCACGAGTAGCAATGTCCCTAGGAACTAAGTTTCCGTATGCAGGGTATTTCTCCTCTAAGAAGTACCAAGGCTCTCCATCTTTATATGTCCAAACTCGTCCACCTTCTCCACGAGCAGATTCACTCATAAGACGTAATTTATCGTCTCCAGGAATTGCTGTTGGGTGAATTTGGATGAACTCACCGTTTGCATATTTTACACCTTGTTGATATAAAATACTTGCTGCAGAACCAGTATTAATTACAGAGTTTGTTGATTTACCGAAAATAATACCAGGACCACCAGTTGCCATAATAGTAGCATCTGAACGGAATGATTTAATTTCATGTGTTTTAATGTTTTGAGCGACGATTCCACGGCCTATTCCTGATTCATCAATTACAGCGCCTAAGAATTCCCATCCCTCATATTTTGTCACAAGTCCTTCTACTTCATAGCGACGAACTTGTTCATCTAAAGCATATAATAATTGCTGTCCTGTAGTTGCTCCTGCGAATGCTGTACGGTGGTGTTGTGTTCCCCCGAAACGACGGAAGTCTAATAATCCTTCCGGTGTACGGTTAAACATAACTCCCATACGGTCTAACATATGAATGATACTTGGAGCAGCATCACACATTGCTTGTACTGGTGGTTGGTTCGCTAAGAAGTCCCCACCATACACTGTATCATCAAAGTGAATTGCTGGTGAGTCCCCCTCACCTTTTGTGTTTACCGCACCATTAATCCCACCTTGGGCACATACAGAGTGAGAGCGTTTAACAGGTACAATTGAAAATAAGTCTACTTGAACGCCTGCTTCAGCAGCTTTAATAGCAGCCATTAGGCCAGCTAATCCGCCACCTACTATTGCGACTTTACGATTACTCATTGTTCATACTCCCTCCTCTATCTTATACACCTAAACCAAATTGAATAATAGTTCTAATTCCAATGTAGCTAACTACAAAGAATACTACGACAGTTGCATATGTAACGATTTTTTGTGCGCGTGGAGATTGTGCAATTCCCCAAGAGACACAGAAACCCCATAGCCCGTTAGCTAAGTGGAATACAACTGCGATAATTGAAATAATGTAGAACCAGAAGAAGAATGGATTTGTTAAAATATCTTCCATCATTTGATAGTTTACTTCTGCTCCCGAGATTGCTACTTGCAGTCTTGTCTGCCAAACATGCCATGCAATAAAGATAAGTGTAATAATACCTGTAACACGTTGTAAGAAGAATAGCCAGTTACGGAAAAATCCGTATCTTTTCGTATTGTTTTTAGCAACGAATACGATATAAACTCCTAAGATAGCATGAAATAAGATTGGCAAGTAAATAACGAATGTCTCAAGCGCTAATACGAACGGTAAAGACCCCATAAAATTAGCTGCTTTGTTGAAACTTTCTTCCCCATATACTGCGAAGTGGTTAATAATCAAGTGTTGTACAACAAATAGTCCAATTGGAACAACACCTAATAGTGAATGCAATCTTCGGTAGTTATATTGACGACGATCCACCATGTGTTACTCCCTCCTTAAATTTTTTTATATTAAAATTAAAATTGCACAACAAATTAAGAACCGCTTGTTAAGTTTTACACAAAAATGATATGTAAAATTTGTAAACGTATAACAAGAAGTCTTCTTTATTGTACTTCTTACGCGAAAAAGCGTCAAGAAATAGACAATTTTAATTTTAATATTATTATACAAATATATGTATGATTATTTAAGAGATAATTAAAATACGCCTCCAAACGCGGATACAAAAAAATTCAGCTTGTTATGAATATCTCTGTTTCTAGTTTAGATTGTATTTTACTATCTCTCTAACACTATATTTTACATAAAATTATGCTATAATACAAGAAGTAATAAGCGTAGAGGATGACGTACATGGATAAGGAACAATTAAAATTACATACGATAGATCAACTATCATCTGAAACAATTGGCTTTGATATTTTAAAATATGTATGCTTGCCAAATATGCTAGGAACGGAGAAAGATGCAATTCTTTACTTTTCAGGTAGGGACTTAGCTCGTAACATTGAAATAACATCATTAGACGACCTCATATACTTATTTGAGAAGTTTCGTTGGGGAAAATTGGAATTAGTGAAACAAAAAAAACACGAGCTTATTTTTCATTTAATGTCTGACGATATCGTCCATCGATTACGGTCACCACTCGATGTCGATTTCCGAATGGAAGCAGGGTTCATCGCCGAAATGATTCAACGAATACATGGTAGGCATTGTGAGGCTGCAGAAAAAGTAAACGAAAAATTATATCGTGTACAATTTCAAGTCGTTTTTACAGATTAATAAAAGCATTCCAAAGTGTCTTCTCAACACTTTTGGAATGCTTTTATGCTTCCGTATTCAAATGTGCTAAAATCGTTTCCGCTGTTTGAGTCGGAATACCTAAAGCAGTAAGTTGTTTTAAAGATGCATCTTTTATTTCCGTGATCGATTTAAAATGAGTTAATAGCGTTTTCTTTCTTTTCGGACCAACACCAGGTATTTCATCTAATACTGATTGCACCATACCTTTTCCACGCAATTGTCGGTGAAATGTAATGGCAAATCGATGCACTTCATCTTGGATTCTTTGTACTAAATAAAATTCATTTGATCGGCGTTCTAATGGCACAATTTCAGGTGGGTCTCCAAACAACAGTTCACCTGTTTTATGCTTTTCATCTTTTACAAGCCCACAAACAGGTATCGATAATGATAATTCATTTTCTAACACATCTTTTGCCGCACTCATCTGTCCTTTTCCACCATCTACAATAATTAAATCAGGTAACGGTAAGTTTTCCTTTAACACGCGTGTATACCGCCTACGTATTACTTCACGCATCGTATCAAAATCGTCTGGACCTTCCACATGGCGCACTTTATATTTGCGGTATTCATTCTTATTCGCTTTTCCATCGATAAAAACGACCATCGCTGAGACAGGGTCTGTTCCTTGAATATTGGAGTTATCAAATGCTTCAATACGTCTTGGTGATTCAATATCCAATAAATCACCTAAACGTTCAACAGATTTAATCGTTCGTTCTTCATCTAACTCAATTAAACTAAAACGTTCATCAAGCGCAATTTTTGCATTTTTCCCTGCTAGTTCTACTAAGTCTTTCTTTTTCCCTCGAAATGGAGTGTACGTCTCAACCTTTAATAATTGTTGAATCATTTCCGCATCTGTTCCAATTGGTAGTAAAATTTGTTTTGGCAATAAATTTCTCTTATGCAAATAAAATTGACCAATAAAACTTATAAACGCTTCATCTGCTTCATTATAAAATGGAAAAATAGAAACATCACGTTCTAATAATTTCCCTTGGCGTACGAAAAATACTTGCACACACATCCAGCCTTTATTATAACTATAATTAAATAAATCTATATTAATATTTTCATTTAATGCTACTTGTTGTTGTTCCATTACTGCTTCAATATGAGTTATTTGATCACGTAGTTCTTTTGCTCGCTCAAAGTGTAATTGTTCACTTGCTTCAAACATTTTTGTTTCAATTTGCTTCTTTATCTCTTTATACCCACCATGTAAAAAACGTGTAATTTCTTTTGTTATATTGTCATAAAACAATTTTGAAGGTGCTTCTTTCGCACATGCTCGACATTGATCTAAGTGATAATATAAGCAATATTTCCCTGGAGGATTGGAACATTTTCGTAGTGGATATAATCGATCTAATAACTTTTTCGTTTCCCTTGCAGCAATAACATTCGTATAGGGACCAAAATATTTCCCACCATCTTTTTTTACTTGTCTCGTAATTAATAATTGTGGATGACGCTCATTCGTAATTTTTAAATATGGGTAACTTTTATCATCTTTTAACATAACATTATATTTTGGATCATACTTTTTAATTAAATTCATTTCCAAAATTAATGCATCGATTTCAGTTGATGTTACTATATATTCAAAATCCACAATGTCCATCACAAGTCTTTGCGTTTTTTCGTCGTTCGCACCAATGAAATAAGAACGGACTCGATTTCGTAACGCCTTTGATTTTCCAACATAAATGACTGTGCCATGTTTATCTTTCATCAAATAACAACCTGGTTTTAATGGAAGAACTTTTAATTTTTCTTTAATCTTCCCACCCATGCAACAACTCCCCCTTAAACAAAGCGGATAAAAAATAAAACACGAATGAAAATAATATGCTATTTCCATCCGTGTTTCAATCTAATTCTTCCTTGTCTTATCCTTATAAAAACGACGTACGTTCTTATGCGTGTTTATCTACTAATTCAGCTAAAGCTTCTTTCGGTTGGAAACCTACTACTTGATCTACAACATTCCCATCTTTCATTAATAAAAGTGTTGGGATACTCATTACACCGTATTTTCCAGCTGTTTCTTGGTTATCATCAACATTTAATTTAGCAATTTTTACTTTATCGCCAAGTTCTCCGTCTAATTCTTCTAATACTGGTGCAATCATCTTACAAGGTCCACACCACGGTGCCCAAAAGTCCACTAATACTAAACCTTCTGCTGTTTCTTGTGTAAAGTTCTGATCTGTTACGTCTACAATTGCCATTATTAATTCCTCCATTTCAATCTTGAATCAATCTTCTTAAATTATAACACCGTTAGTTTTCCCTTGCTAGTAGTTTGCTTATACATTTTATTTGTTTCATTCCACTTTCCATTGATATATAAGCGATTAAAATTGAACTGGAAAGTCTATGAACAACTACTTGAAATATTTTTTCATATAAAAAAGCTTAGGTAGCGGTGATTCGTTACCTAAGCTTTCGTACACTTCTATTATC
>NZ_JAXHDE010000023.1:0-34152 GCF_037072005.1 Pseudogracilibacillus sp. SO10305
ACAATAATAAACGCCCATGTTGGATGAACATGGGCGTTTTAGTTTTAAAATTAGTAGAAACGCTTGTAACTATCGAAATATTGGCTCCAGTAAGAATTACTAACATTAGAGATTTGTACTCCACCAGAAGATCCTGCATGGATAAAGTCTCCGCCGCCAAGATAAATTCCCATATGTGACATATGGTTTGGACCACCGTATGTTCCTTTAAAGAAAACTAAATCTCCAACTTGTGGATTGCTAATTTCATATGAGCGACTATCATATCCTACAACACTTGTACGATCTATGTCGTAAGCCCATGAAATAAATCCACTACAGTCAAATCCGCCTGGTGATGCACCACCCCATACATAAGGTGTTCCCATTACAGATTTCGCTTTTGTAATTAGATCGCCACTTTGTGCAGTTGTGTTAGATGTACCAGTTGAATTATTGGAACTGTTGTTAGAGCTATTTGAACTAGAGTTATTACTTGTAGAACCTTTTGCTCCTTCTTTAATTGCAAGCTTGTCCCCTGGATAAATAATGGCTGAACCTAAACTGTTCCAAGACATTAAATTTTTAACTGTCACACCGTGCTTAGCAGCGATAGCTCCTAGAGTGTCACCGCTTTTAACTGTATACGTACTTGCTGATGAACTGCTTGTATTACTAGAACTAGATGAACTACTAGAGTTGCTAGAGTTACTAGAACTAGAAGAAGCACCTTTTTTCACCGCTAATTTATCACCAGGATAAATCATATGTCCGCTAATATTGTTCCAGCTTTGTAAATTGCTTATAGACACACCATGTTTAGCAGCGATAGCTCCTAGAGTGTCACCGCTTTTAACTGTATATGTGCTTGCAGAAGAACTACTTGCATTACTAGAGTTTGATGAACTACTAGAGTTGCTAGAGCTACTAGAACTAGAAGAAGCGCCTTTTTTCACTGCTAATTTATCACCAGGATAAATCATATGACCGCTAATATTGTTCCAACTTTGTAAGTTGCTAACGGAAACTCCGTGTTTAGCAGCGATAGCCCCTAAAGTGTCACCACTTTTTACTGTATATGTACTTGATGATGAGGCACCGTTATTTTTGCTAGAATTTGAACTTGCTGAGCTATTAGAATTGCTTGAACTACTAGAGCTTGAAGCCCCTTTTTTCAAGCTTAATTTTTCACCTGCATAAATAGTTGTAGAGCTTAAATTGTTCCAGCTCATTAAATTATTTACAGATACTCCATTTGCTGCTGCAATATGACTTAATGTGTCACCGCTTTTAACAGTGTATGTGCCACCACTGCTTTTTGAAGTTGATGTCTTGTTAGAAGATGATTTTTTAGAAGAGTTTGCTGACGAGCTGTTCGCCTTACCTTTATCACCAACTTCTAACACTTGATTTACATAAATCATATCGCCTGATAAGTTATTTAACTTCTTTAATTTTGTAACAGAAGTTTCATACTTTTTTGCGAGTGTCCATAAATTATCGCCACTTTTTACTTTGTGTGAAGCGGCATCAGCACTTTCCGCTCCGACAAATGCAGAAGCAATTACTGCTGTTGCCGTTACAGACATAAAAATACCTTTTTTCGCCATGACAAAATCCTCCTTATATAATTTAAAACATTGTGTACGAAAAATATGTCGAGTTTATCCAATTAAAGGGAATTAACTGGAAATACCCCGAAAAATAAATAGTGATTTAATTATAGCACTTTATAATTAATAATTCATTTGGCACTAGTTTTTGTAACACAATCTTAATATACGGGACTAAAAACCTGTCCTAAAGTTCTGTGAATACTGGAAATAATGCTAAATATGGAAGTTAATGGTGTAAAACTAGCGATAAAGGTAAGGTTATAGAAAAATGTCAAATAATGTTTATTTTTTCCTGGGATTATTAGGTAATTTTGATTTTGTTATTTTGGATAAAAAGAGGAAGATGATTTTTTTTGCCGAAAATATTATGATAAAAGAAAGAATGGAGGAGGATGAAAATGAATGTAGAAACACCAGCACTTTTATTAAATGTGGCACAGTTAGAGCGCAATATTGAAAACATTATCCGTTTTTCAGAGGAAAATGGTGTCCAATATCGTCCACATATTAAAACACATAAAAGTATTGAGATAGCCAAATTACAGATGAAGTACGGTGCAATTGGCATTACGGTCGCTAAAGTAGGGGAGGCGGAAGTGATGGCAGAAGGTGGAATAGATAATATTTTGATCGCTTATCCTATTGCAAATGAAGCGAAAATAGATCGCATAAAACAATTACGAACAAAGGCACATATTATCGTTGCAGTTGATTCTGTAGAACAAGCAAAAATGCTTGCCACACGGTTTACGGAAGAAAATCCTCTACATGTTTGGATAAAAGTGAATAGTGGGTTAAATCGTGTCGGTGTGGAACCAAATGAAGAAGTTGTGACATTAGCAAAATCAATAAAAGAAACGGGCAGTTTATATTTGGATGGTATTTTTACACATGCCGGTCAAGCATATGGAGCAGCAACAACAGAAGAGTTAGAGGAAATCGGCCGGAAGGAGGCTGAAACAGTGCTTGAAAGTGTGCGATTATGTGAAGAAGTAGGCATCACAATTCGTCATCGAAGTATTGGTTCGACACCAACATATCGAATTGCTGGAGCGGTAGACGGGATTACGGAAATACGCCCGGGAAATGCTGTCTTTTTTGATATGGTTCAAGTTGGATTAGGTGTGGCGACGAAGGAGGAATGTGCGTTAACAGTAAAGACGAGTGTTGTTTCTGTGAAAAAAGATAGGGTAGTTTTGGATGCTGGGAGTAAGACACTTGCTTTAGATAGGGGAGCACATGGAAATGATAGTATCCAAGGACATGGATATATAAAAGAACATCCATCCCTTGTAATTGAACGGTTATCAGAAGAGCATGGTGTTGTACCGTTACATAAAGAGATGGATATTTCATTGAATGATGTATGGACGGTTATTCCTAATCATACATGTGTCGTTGCAAATTTATTTGATACGTATACATTGCATCGTGATGGCACACTTATTGGTACGTGGCCAGTGGATGCAAGAGGAAAGCTTACCTAGAGGAGGCGTTATTTGTCTCCTCTTTTTGTATGATAGAAACGAACAGGTTATACCAAATGGCAATGTCAGATTGTTCTACTTCGTCGAAACTTTTTGGAAGTGCACTAGAAAATAGAGGTAATTCTATTGTTTGTGTAGTCGTTTCATCAAGTGTAATCGTTAATGTTGCTTCTTTTACACGATATTGTGCATTGACTTCTTTAAGTTCTGTTTTTCCTGCAATATTATTTTCTTTCGTTAATAAAGCCTCTTTTGATGGGGTGTTTCTCGTTACAGTTCTAATGGGTGTTCCATCAAGGTTCCAAACAATTTGATAAATAGTATGATAAGGTAGTTCTTTATATTGTAGTTTTTTCCTTTGAAAAACAGTGTACCAAATCATTTCCTGCTCCTCATCATGAATGATGTCAAAATGAGCCCCGCTAAATAAGTTCGTTACGTGAATATTTTTGTATGTAATAAAACGTTCCACTGCTTCAGATTTTTGTACTGCATAACGCTTTTCATTTAATTTAATTACTAATACTACAATGAAAAATAAAATTGCAATGGACATAAAAATTGTAAATAAAGTCATATGTTTATCCCCTTTTTCTTTAGTTTTGCCAAATATTTCATTTATATATACTGAAAATTTAATAATATGTATAGTGTAACATGAATATGACAAAAATTAGTGGGAAAATTCCTTTAAAATAGCGAAATCATGCCGATATATAGAATGTGATAGAGTTAAATGAAACAGGAGTAGGTATGTATGAACAACGAAGAAATAAATTTAATCATCATTGATCAAGATTCTCTTTTTTGGGAAGGGTTTCGCTATTTGTTAGAAAAAAACCGTACAATTCATGTGGATATAGTAACAGATGATAAAACGGTTTTCTTCCCATTATTGGAACAACCTTCTGAGAAAATTGTATTGATTAGTGGCCAGTTTTTACAGCAATATAAGCGAGAATTTAATAATATACTTCAGTTACCTCATCTAAAAGGGATGATTATTTCTGATCGGTCCGAGAACTATTTGTCTGACGCGTTAGATGTCGGAGCAATAGGTTATTCATTAAAAGACATGAGTTATGAAGGATTTATTGAAGCAATTCGTTCTGTTTCAAATGGGTTATATTGGTTTCATCCGCATGTTACAGGTCCTATTTTGAAAGAGTATGTACGTGTCATGCCAAAAATAGAAACAAGAGCGAAGAAAATGTTAGCACATCATTTTACTAGGCGTGAATTAGATGTATTAAACTTGCTAGCAAAAGGTTATAATAATAAAATGATAGCTAGAGAGCTAGATGTAACGAATTTTACCGTAAGTAGTCATATACGTAGTATTTTAAAAAAGTGTAATGTACATGATCGTACGGCAGCCGTTGTAAAAGCATTTGAAAATGGTTGGGTGAAAATAGACCCAAAAATAGAAAAAGAAGTGGAAATATTAGATGAAGGATAAACAAATTTTTCGTTGGTTACTTCCTTTAGGATGGATGGGATGTATTTTTTACTTGTCCCATCAACCGGGAAGTGAATCTAGTGAACTTAGTTCAAATATAGTTATCGTCATATTATCCGTT
The DNA here is from genome assembly GCF_037072005.1 of Pseudogracilibacillus sp. SO10305. NCBI lineage: Bacteria > Bacillati > Bacillota > Bacilli > Caryophanales > Bacillaceae > Pseudogracilibacillus > Pseudogracilibacillus sp. SO10305. Next base: position 4,663 of record NZ_JAXHDE010000023.1, read on the forward strand.
ATCGGAAATATTGTACCGTTTGACATAGATGTGAGCATTTTTCATACGATGATTCGAAAAAGTGCTCACTTTTTTGCGTATTTTATTTTAGGGATGTTATTTTATTGGGTATTAAGAGGAAAGAAGATTAGATGGCTCTATGCGCTTTTCCTTTCTTTTCTGTATGCTGTATCAGATGAAATACACCAATTATTTATCCCTGGTCGAAGTGGAGAATTTAGAGATGTATTAATAGATAGTTGTGGAGCATTGGTAGGGATAGTATTTATCATATGTTTATCACGACTTTTTCGTAAAAAAGATGATACAATATAAAATGGATAAGAGACATTTTAGGAGGTACGATTGTGCGGAAAATATGGATGATGAGTATGCTCGTTGTAATCAGTATGCTCGTTTTAGCAGCTTGTCAAAACGATGCGAATGATGAGCCGGAAAAGAAAGAAACAGAACAGCAGAATGAAACTGGAAATAATGAGGAAAAAGACGTTGCAAAAGTCGATGAAAGTATTAAACCTGTTGTCACGATGACGATGGAAAATGGTGGAGAAGTAAAGATCGAATTGTATCCATCTATCGCACCGAATACGGTAAATAATTTTATTTCTTTAATAGAAGATGGTTTTTATGATGGGCTAATTTTTCACCGTGTTATTCCAGGGTTCATGGTCCAAGGTGGAGACCCTGAAGGAAATGGAATGGGTGGACCAGGGTATTCGATACCAGGTGAATTTGAAGCAAATGGATTCGAAAATAATTTAGCACATACTCGTGGTGTATTATCGATGGCAAGATCGGAAGACCCGAACTCGGCAGGTTCACAATTTTTCATTATGACAGATGATGCAGAATATTTAGATGGAGAGTATGCAGCATTTGGGGAAGTAGTCGACGGGATGGATGACGTGGATGAAATTGTAAATGTAGAAAGAGATTCGGCAGATAAGCCAGAAGAAGATCAAGTTATTAAGTCAATGAAGGTTGATTTAGTGGGATATGAGCCTGCAGAAGTAGAAAAACAATAATAAGCTAGCGGTATAGGTTGGCTAAGTTGGCGAGGAGCGATGTGTTCGTTCTATCGCCTTTCTTATGCTAAAATTTGAGTAGATAAAGGAGTGGATGTAAATGATTCATGAGATTACATTAATGGAAGCATATTTAATAGAAGCATTAAAAAGTAGTGATGCCTCTCATTCTGAAATTATTTCCTATGTTCGACAGAAAGAAGCGGATCAGATGCAACGAGTGGCACAGTCTGATTCTGATTTCACTTTATTATATGAGTTAGAAGGACAGTTAGAAGATATTTTACGTGATGGGTACCGAGTGAAATTTTTAACGTTTCCAGGCTTACAACGTTTATTGTTGTTACAAGTGGAAAAAGAAGCAGACCTTGATTATACATTGAATGGTTTTACAGTAGAAGGTCTGTCATTAACGACGGAAGAAGCTGAAAAGGTAGAAACATTTTTATCTAAAAATTGGACATTCACAAAAACGGGGGAAACATATACGATTCAACCGACAATCTGAAGCATTATTGCTAAAAAACACGAATCATTACAGGAATTTGAAAAAATAATTCCGGATGATTCGTGTTTTTAATTATATATATTTATACTGAAAATGTTCCGTTTTGGTTAATATGTTTAACCGATTTATGACATTTGCGACAGACGGGTAAAAACTTTTCATTTCCCCCGATTTCAATTTGAGCTCCTTCATACACGGGAAATCCTTCATGATCAAATCGTAAGTTCATCGTCGCCTTTTTATGGCAGAACCAACATTCCGTTTTTAATTCTTTTATATTATCCGCATAAATTAATAAATATTTCGATCCTTCAAATAGATTGTTGAACGAATCATTTTTTAACCCATAGCACATGACTGTTACATCGTGATCATCTGCTAATTCAGTTAATTGTAGGACTTGTTCTTTATTTAAAAATTGCGCCTCATCAATGAGTAGAGAGTGTGGTTTTTCATCTAAATCGAGAATGAAATCTTTTATATTTGTCGTCTCATTGAAAGTATATGCTGTTCGTTCAAAGCCTGTTCGACTCCAAATCTTCCCAGTCTCAAAACGATCATCCAAGTGAGAAGTCAATGTTACAACACCTTTCCCTTGAACTTCGTAATTATAAGAAACCTTTATAATCTCCATACTTTTGCCTGCTGCCATCGTTGAATAATGAAAAAATAATTTAGCCATCATTGCCCTCCGAACTTTCATAAAATCATCTTTTCTAGTATAGCAAATTTCAAAGGATATATTTAGTATATCATCATCAATTTTTAATGAAAGCTTAAGGACGCTGGGCCGCTCTACAGTCCTTGAAATCGCAAAAAATAAAACTCAAGGACGCTGGGCCGCTCTACCGTCCTTGAAATTGAGAAAAATGAAAACTCAGGGACGCTGGGCCGCTCTATCGTCCTTGAAATCGCGAAAATCTAAAACTCAAGGACGCTGGATCACTCTATCGTCCTTGAAATCGCGAAAATCCAAAACTCAAGGACGCTGGGCCGCTCTATCGTCCTCGAAATCGCGAAAATCCAAAACTCAAGGACGCTGGATCACTCTACCGTCCTCGAAATCGCGAAAATCCAAAACTCAAGGACGCTGGATCACTCTATCGTCCTTGAAATCGCAAAAAATGAAAACTCAGGGACGCTGGGCCGCTCTATCGTCCTTGAAATCGCGAAAATCTAAAACTCAAGGACGCTGGGCCACTCTACCGTCCTCGAAATCGCGAAAATCCAAAACTCAAGGACGCTGGGCCGCTCTACCGTCCTCGAAATCGCGAAAATCCAAAACTCAAGGACGCTGGATCACTCTACCGTCCTCGAAATCGCGAAAATCCAAAACTCAAGGACGGTGGATCACTCTATCGTCCTTGAAATCGCAAAAAATGTAATCTCAGGGACTCTGGGCCGCTCTACCGTCCTTGAAATCGCGAAAATCCAAAACTCAAGGACGCATGCCCACGCTATCCACCTCGAAAAACAAGAAAGTCGTAATCCCAAGAACGCAAGCCACCCCTACTATTTCCCAAAACAAAGCTAAATACAAATATGCCTATCCTTTATGATGGTAAAACTATTGATGACCTTTGGAGTAGATGCATGAAGGGATCCACAGATGAATTTATGAATGTTCATGATCGTTCCTTTACATTTATTATATACTTTTTTACAATTACTTCATTTTATTTTTACTTTAATTCCACATTCCGTTTGTATGATTAATGGTGAGAGGAGGCTGTTACATTGCAAAGAAAAGAGCGGACCGAAATTTTAATTAAATCAGATCTAAGTGTAGCCAAACGTATTGCGGAAACATTAGAAGCAAAATATTCTTTTACAACATTAGTTGAACCACAGTATGGGTTAACGATGTTGAAAATGCGAGAATCTGCACAAAATAGTTTGTTTTATTTAGGAGAGGTGCTCGTTACAGAGTGCAAAGTAATGTTAGAAAATGATATTGGTGTTGGAGTCGTTATTGGAACGGAAATGGAGTTAGCAAAATATTTAGCAATCATTGATGCAGCTTTTGAAGCGGAAGTAATGGAAGTTCCATCGATTCAAGAAACATTACAAAAAGAGAAACAACATATCGAGACGGAAATGTTCAAGAAACAAACGGCTTTATTAAAAACAAAAGTAAACTTTGAAACGATGGAAGTATAACATTGCAAATGATGGAAGTATAACATTGCAAATGATGGAGGAAATAATAATGGAATTGAATGATGTACATGGTACACAAAAAGCATATCGAAAAATTTTACAATCGATGGCACGTCCTGGAGAAAATTTTATATTGCCAAATGAAACGAACAATATGATGGCATATGTCACCTGTTTGGAAGGGACGAAAACATTGTTATATACATTGTTAGATAGCAGTGTCACTTTTCACATACCTACAGAAAATCAACAAATGATTGACCTTATATCCACTTATACTTTAGCTCGTCATGAAACGATAGAAAAGGCTGACTTCATTATTTGTCCAAAAGGAACCTCAGAGCAGCAGCTCATTCGTTGTATGGAAAAATGCGCTATAGGTACATTGACAGATCCACATTTATCAACAACTTTTATTATCGAACAATCAATGAATGAACAACTTCCATCTTTACCGATTACTGGTCCAGGTGTAAAAGAGGTAAATAAAATGAAGCTAGGTGTACCCGAAGATGTCTTAGCCGTTCGTGAAGCACGTTTACAAGAATTCCCACTCGGTTTTGATATGATTTTTGTTCAAGAAGATGGAAATATATTTTCCCTTCCAAGAACGAGTCATGTAGGAAGGAAGGTGACACAGTAATGGCCTATGTTGCTGTGAAAAGCGGTACAGAGGCGATTGAAGCTTCTTTAAAACGACTGCAAGTGGAGAAATTAAGTTCTGAACATATGATGGAAGTCGAAACGATTATGGCAACGATGAAGTCTCTTGTAGACCAAGTAATGTCAGAGAGTAGTTTATACAATCGATATTTAGCTGCATTAGCGATTAAACAAGCTGAAGGTAGCATGGAAGAGGCGGTGTTTTTACTTCGGGCTCACCGGTCGACTATGCCAAGGCTTTATACGAGCATGATTGTGGAAACAGAAAATATGTTTGTAGAACGGAGAATATCTGCAAGTTTTAAAGATATTATCGGTGGGCAAGTACTTGGAGCCACACCCGATTATGCTCATCGATTAATCGATTTTTCGTTAGCGAATGATTCGATAGAAATGAATCGAGAGAAAATAGCGCAATATACAGCAGACATGGAAACGGAGAAAGAATCAGAGGAAATCATTCATTTCCCGAAAGTAGTCGAAACATTAAGAACGGAAGGATTATTTCCGGTATATGAAAAAAACAATGAAGATCCATACGACATAACGAAAGAAACGGTTAAATTTCCAATGGACAGAAGTGCTCGTTTACAAATGTTGACACGTGGGATGACGAGTGCGGTGACCGCGCTAGGGTATGCATCATTACGCGGTTATGGGGCAGTTCACCCGACGGTTGGAGAGTTGCGATATGGTCAAGTGCCGATTTATATCCAAACTAAACAAAGCGAACATGCGGAGGATGCTCATTATATCGGGGAAATTCCAATTACAGAAGTAGAGTCATTCGTGCCGATTTCGATAGAGGGCGAAGATGGAGAAGAAGATTTGGAGTTTGAAATTGGATATGGTGCTTGTTTTGGAAAAAATGAGACGAAAACAATTGCAATGAGTATATTGGATCAATGTTTAGAACATCCAGACAGACCATTTCCAACACATGATGAAGAGTTTGTATTGTTACATATTGATGCAGTGGAATCAACAGGATTTATTTCGCATTTAAAATTACCACATTATGTAACTTTTCAATCGAAATTAGATGCAGTAAGAAATGTAAAAAAGGAGCGTTCTACAAATGATGCAGAATGAAAACTTTGCATATTTTGATGAAGGAGCAAAAAAAGAAATTCGTCGAGCAACATTAAAAGCTGTTGCAATTCCGGGGTATCAAGTGCCATTTGCATCAAGAGAAGTTCCAATCGGTCGCGGATGGGGAACAGGTGGATTGCAATTAACTCTATCGCTCATTGGTAAAGAAGATATTTTAAAAGTAATTGACCAAGGTGCAGATGAATCAGTGAATGCAGTTAGTATAAAAAAGTTCGTGCAAAAAACGACAAATGTTAGGTGTACGGAGGAGACGAGTGAAGCAACGCTAATTCAATCGAGGCACCGGATTCCAGAGGTACCTTTAACGAAAGAACAAATTATCGTTTTACAAGTACCTGAGCCAGAACCTTTACGAGATATTGAAAAAAGTGAACGAAAAACGAAAGCATTGCATGCAGAAGAAGAATATAGTGGTGCATGGTTAAAGTTATTTGAACAAATTATGATGCATGGCAGTATGACGACAGATGCAGACCATCCAGTATTAGTTAATGGTCGTTATGTGATGGCACCAAGTCCGATTCCACGATTTGATAATAAAAAAATGAATCAATCTGATGCATTAATTTTACTCGGTGCGGGACGAGAAAAGAAAATTTATGCAGTACCTCCGTATACAGATGTACAATCATTGGCATTCGAAGATTATACGTTTCGTGTGGAAGACTTTTCCGGTAGAAGTTGTCGTCTATGTGGAAGTACAAATACGTTTTTAGATGAATTAATCGAAGAAGAAACGAAGAAGCTATATTACCAATGCAATGATACGAGTTATTGCATGAGTCTATTGAATGAGCATGATCCAATTGACGCTCTTCCTAAGGAAAAGGAGGTTTTGAAACATGTTTGAGGCACCATTATTACAAGTGAAAAATTTGTCGAAGATTTATGGTCCAACTTGCCCGAAATGTCGAACTGCAGAAAAAGAGACATTGATTAAAAATTATTGTGCATCTTGTCGAACTGTTCATGCGTGTAGGGATATTTCTTTTGATCTATTTGAAGGAGAAATCTTAGGCATCGTCGGTGAAAGTGGTAGTGGAAAATCAACATTAATGCAATGTTTATATTTTGACCAAGAAGCAACAACTGGTGAAATGATTTTACATCATGAAACAGGCATGGAAGAGAATTTATTAACAGCCTCTGCTAGAAAAAAACGTTTTATTCGAAACAATAAGTTTGGCATGGTATATCAAAATCCAATTTATGGATTGAAAATGGATTATTCAGCAATTAGTAATGTTGCCGAAAAAATGATTGCAGCTGGTAACCGCAATGTAAGGGAGATGGAGGAAAAAGGAAATGAGCTATTACAAAAGGTAAATATTCCATCTTTTCGAGTGAAAGATGCCCCGGAACAATTTTCTGGCGGGATGCAGCAACGTGTTCAAATTGCAAAAGCATTATCCAATCATCCGCCGATTTTATTTCTAGATGAAATTACAACAGGGCTTGATTTATCTGTACAAGCGAATGTACTTGATTTAATGAAGGATATTCAAGTGGAATTTGGCGTAAGTATGATTGTTGTTTCGCATGATTTAGCAGTTATTCGAATGTTGGCGGACCGGACACTTGTTATGCTTGATGGAAAAGTGATTGAAGAAGGTTTAACAGATCAAATTTTAGAAGATCCACAACATGCGTACACGCAACAATTAGTATATTCCTTAATTTAACTTTGGAGGAGGTTTTTCTTATGTATGTCATCCATAACGGTTTAATCGTTACAGAAGAAAAAATTTTAGAAAATCACGCACTTGTCATTGATGGAAAATATATTCATGCAATTGTACCGAATGAAGAGGTAAAGAATTGGCAGAATGCTGAGCAGGTAGATGCGAATGGTGCTTATATTACATCAGGGTTTATCGACATACATTCTGACTATATTGAAACTATTTCTGCACCAAGGCCAACGAGTTTAATTGATTTAAATATTAGTTTAAAAGAAACAGAGAAAATTTTAATAAATAATGGTATTACAACGATGTTTCACTCTTTATCACTTTATAAAACAGATATGTTCTCAAAAAATGCTATGAGAACGAAAGAAAACGTACAAAGATTAATTAATTTAATTCATGAAACGAGTGATGATTTACATTTAATCCGCCATCGATTACATGCGCGTTTTGAAATCGATAATACAGAAGGTGTAGATTTATTACTAGAAAATATTGAACAAAATAAAGTACATCTTATTTCGTTTATGGATCATACACCAGGGCAAGGGCAATATCGAAATCTCCAATATTACTATGACACGATTCAAGGATATCGGTCGATCTCAAATAATGAAATCCAAACGATGATCGCAGAAAAACAACGTGCTGAAATTATTACTCCGGAACAAATTAAAGATATAACGACATTAGCAGTGGAAAAAAATATTGCTGTTGCATCACATGACGATGATCATATGGAAAAATTGCATTTAGTACAATCTTTTGGCACGACGATTAGTGAATTTCCAATTACTTTAGATGTTGCAAGAGGAGCGAAACAATTAGGACTATACACAGTGGTTGGGGCACCGAATGTGTTATTAGGAAAGTCACATTCAGGTAATTTATCTGCTGTAGAAGCGATTGAAAATGATTGTGCAGATATTTTATGTAGTGACTATTATCCATCTGCTTTATTACATGCTGTTTTTCAACTACATAAACAGTACGGCTATGATTTACGCGAAATGATTAACAAAGTGACCATCAACCCTGCACGAGCGGTAAAAATGGAGGATGAAATAGGGTCAATTCAAGTCGGAAAGAAAGCAGATTTATTAATAATTGAAGAAATGGATCATGGGTACCCAATGTTAACGAAAACAATGGTCGACGGGTTGTTTATAACGGAAACAAATTATCGTATATAACGTGAAGAGGAGTGTCCAAATGACGATATTATGTGTGGAAGGATTTAAGAAACATTTTTTTATCCACCATTTAAATAAAAAAATCTCTGCCGTAAATGAAGTGAATTTTACGGTGGAAAAAGGTGAATTTATCGGCATCGTCGGTAAAAGTGGAAGTGGGAAATCAACAATATTAAAAAGTATTTATCGTTCCTATTTACCTGATGAAGGTGCAATCATTTATGATTCCGACTTTTTTGGAGCGGTCGATTTATGTAAAGCGACAGAAAGAGAAATGGTGTATTTGCGTAAACATGAGATCGGCTACGTTTCACAATTTTTAAATGTGATGCCACGAATTACTGCCCGTCAGCTAGTAGAAAATGCGCTCTTAGAAATAGGCGTAGATAAAAAGACAGCTAAAAGTCGTGCCGCAGAAGCTTTACATCATTTTGAGTTAGATAGATCTTTATGGGACACATATCCAAATACCTTTTCCGGTGGTGAAAAATTACGGCTAAACATCGCAATTGCAACTGTTAAAAAGCCCCGTTTACTTTTATTGGATGAACCAACAGCAAGTTTAGATGATCGTTCGAAAATAAAGGTGCGGGAAATGATCCAAAAATTAAAACAAGATGGCACGACATTGATTGGAATTTTTCATGACTTACAGTTTATGGATGGTCTATGTGACAAAGTGTACACGATGGAAATAAAAGATAAAGTAGGAGTGGAGTAATACAGGAAAACAGGTGGAAAAAAGATTACATAGTTTGAAAGTGAATGTGGTAAAAAAGAAAGACATTATAGCGTATAAAGGACGGAATAAGATGATTGATTTGCACTTGCATAGTAACTATTCAGATGGTTCGGAATCGATGGAAGAAGTTGTGAAGCGAGCCAAACAAGCAGGCTTAACAGAAATTAGTTTTGTCGATCATGATCGACAAATAAATGTAGCAGAAGCAAGGCGATTAAGTAAGTTATATGACATGAAAATTATTCCAGGCATTGAAATTTCAGCTTATGATTTTGTGAGAAATCGTAAAGTGCATATTTTAGGTTATCGGTATAAGGAAGATGCCCAACATATTGCAACTTTATGTGATACTGTCTTACAACGGCGTCAACAACATTCATTGGCACAATTAGAAAAGATAATCGCTGCCGGGTATGACATACAAGCTAAAGAGGTGGAAAAGTACGCAAAACATAGTGAGGTTATATATAAGCAACATATGATGCATGCATTAACAGATGCACCGTTTCAATCAGAACAATATCAATTATTATATCGTTCATTATTTAAAGGAGACGGGATTGCATCGGGAGACATCACGTATGTTTGTGCCATTGATGCCGTAGAAGCAATTGTGAAAGATGGTGGTATCGCAGTGCTTGCACATCCAGGGCAATTAGACTCATTTGAACTCGTTCCAACACTTGTTTCCCACGGTTTGCGTGGCATTGAACGGAATCATTTCGACCATACTCCTGCACATATGGAACGAGTAGATGAACTTGCTCGTACATACCATTTAGTCATGACTGGTGGATCCGATTATCACGGGATATATGGAAAAGGAGTTTCACTTGGTAAATGGGTTAGTCCACAATCTATCGAAAAAGCACTCGTATAATTATACGATTTATATAAAAGAGACACATAACTTATAAGGTGGGATGTGTATCGAGAAAGTTCCTAGATGATGTACATGTCAATGGGTAAAAGATAAACATAATAGGGAGATGTAATGAAATGTTAAAAAAGCTAAGTTTACTAACGACTATATTACTGTTATCTGCTTTATTAGTTGCATGTGGGAATGCGGTAGATGGTAAAAAAGGCAATAATTCATCTAGTGAAAGTGACGTCATTGAGATTGTCTGGTATCCAAATGAATCAGGAGAAGATATGAAATCTTCCCGTGATGAAATTGGAGCATTAATTGAAGAAAAGACAGGAAAAAAGGTAGAACACCATTTAACGACAGACTATGCAATTGCGATTGAAACCCTTGTAAACAATAATGCAGCACTAGCATTTATGGGTCCTATAGGATATATCGAAGCAAAGGAAGGGAATGAGGCGATTGAACCTTTAGTTGTTCCATCAGGTCCTTCAGGAACATTAGATGATGCCATTTACTATAGTTGGTTAAGTGTAAATATTGATGAACAAGATGATTTCAAAGAGAATGGTGAATTTTCATTAGATACTATTGCTGGGAAGAAAATGTCGTTCGTCTCCAACAGTTCCACATCAGGTTTCGTCGTGCCTTCTTCAACGATTGTTGATTACTTTTCAGAGCAAGAGGAATATGCGGATCTAACTGCAGACAATTTAATGGAAGGTGGACCATTTTTTGAACAAGTTTTATTTGGAAATTCACACCAAGGATCTGCCGTAAACTTATTACAAAATAAAGTGGATGTTGCAGCGTTTTGTGATACTTGTGTTGAAAGTTATGTAGACATTGTCGAAGGTGAACCGAATGAAATTGGTACTGTTTATAAAGTGAAAGACAATGCAACCGAACCTTTCAATACGGTTCAAGGTGAAGAATTTATTTTAATGAATTCAACACCAGTGTTAAACTCACCATTTGTCGCAAATACAGACGTATTAGGAGAAGAAGATTTTGAGAAATTACAAGAGTTGTTTACGTCGGATGAAGTAGCAAACAACGAGAAAATTTTCGTTCCGGAAGATGCAGAGGAATCGGCATTATTTTACAAATCAGCGGATGAAAAATTCATTGCGGTAGAGGATGAGTGGTTCAATCCAATTCGAGAACTATCCAAATAAGGTATAGTTCGTTTTGAAAAATACAATCAATTTAATTTTTAAATAGAAAGATGAATAGTTTTCTATGGGATATACTGTCAATTTCCTTTTCTCCTCGTATCTGAAGTGTATCCCATATTTTTAAAAAAGAATAAAAAGGAGATGGAATGATGGCTTTATTAGAAATGGAAAATGTGAGTAAATCATATCACGCAAAAGCAAAAGTGTTAGAAAATATAAATCTACAAATTGAAAAAGGAAAACTAATTTCCGTCATCGGACCTTCAGGAGCAGGGAAATCAACATTACTACGTACGATTAATCGGATGGTTCAAATTGATGGTGGGAAGATAATTTTTGATGGAGTGGACACGACATATTATCGAAAACAATCATTACGAAAAATGCGTCGCGATATTGGGATGGTTTTCCAGCATTATAATTTAGTTCCAAGATTAACCGTCATTGAAAATGTGTTGCACGGACGTCTAGGATATAAAACAACATTACAAGGGCTATTGAATCGATTTACGGAAGAAGAAAAGCAGCGAGCATTTTCTTTATTAGATACATTAGGCATCGTGGAGCATGCATATAAACGCTGTGATCAATTAAGTGGTGGTCAGCAACAACGTGTAGGAATTGCGCGGGCATTAATTCAAACTCCAAAACTTATTTTATGTGATGAACCGATTGCATCTTTAGACCCGAATGCATCTGAAGTGATTATGAATTACTTAAAAAGAATAACAGAGGAATACGATATTACTTGTATCGTAAATTTACACCAAGTAGATGTTGCGAAACAATATTCTGATAGAATTATCGGGTTGAATGAAGGAGATGTCGTCTTTGACGGTGTGCCATTACAATTAACAGAAGAACAAATTAATCATATTTACGGTATTAAAACGCGAGAATTAATTACAGTATAAGGGGATATTCTTGTGAGTGAAAAAACATATCAACGTCATAAATGGAAATCAGCATTATTTTTTATCGTAATTATAGCCATTACGATTGGTTCGATTATTATTACACAATTCGACATGCTCAATGGAATGCAAAGCTTTCCAGCTGCTTTTATGTGGATGACCTCTAATTTACTCATTTCAAGTGAGGCGTTAGAGAAGTTACCAACTATTCTCGACAAATTGTTCGAAACAGTGTTTATGTCAATTGCGGCTTCGACCACAGGAGCTATTGTTGCTATGTTTTTAGGTGTGATGGGATCAAATGCAACTTCGCCTAATAATGTTTTCAGTTCTATCGCGCGGATCATCGCCTCTTTTTCAAGGAATATTCCAATCGTTGCTTGGGCATTAATTTTGCTTTTATCGTTTGGGCAAAATTCTTTGACAGGTTATTTAGCACTTTTTATTGGTTCGGTAGGATTTTTAACACGAGCATTTATTGAATCGATCGATGAAATCGACCATAAAAGTATGGAAGCATTACGGGCAACAGGGGCAACGTATTTTCATCTCATCGGAAAATCTGTCATCCCTCAAGGAAAACCGCAAATGATTAGTTGGGTATTGTTTATGATAGAAACGAACATTCGAAGTGCAACATTAGTCGGTATATTAACGGGCACAGGTATTGGCTATACGTTTGATTTATATTATAAGCAGATGGATTATGGAACAGTTGCATTAATTACGTGGACAATCGTCATAACAGTCGTCATCATTGAATTGATGTCAAACTATATTCGAAAGGTGATTATGTAAATGGACTATTCACTTGATTATTATATGAAGAAAACGAAAACAGGCAAAATACGTTTGAAATCTGGAGATAAAGCTGAAAGAACGATGCGGATTACTTTGCTCAGCTTAACGATGTTAACTTTTGTTTCTTTTATATTTTTTGACCTGACAGGTTTCGAGTTAAAAACGGCTTTCGTCGAAACGATGTATAATCTTAAATCGATGTTTTTGATGCCTGCTTTAAGTCATTTTACGTTCATGGAAGGTCTATTTCAAGTAATACAAACGTTAGGTTTGGCTGTGTTGTCTACGATTATTGGGGCAGTTATCGCTTTCTTCTTAGCCTTATTTGCTGCAACAAATATTTCTAAACCATCTGTCTCAAAGGTTATTCGTGTAATGGTTGCATTTATTCGTGCAGTTCCAACTGTTTTATGGGTGTTAATTTTTGCAATTTCAGCAGGATTAGGTAGTGAAGCGGCAGTGCTTGGCATGATGTTTCATTCTATTGCATATTTAGTGAAAGCATATTCGGAAGCAATCGAAGAAATAGATGCTGGAATTATTGAATCGTTGCGCGCTTCAGGTGCGAATTATTGGCATATCGTTAAACACGGCATTCTTCCTTCCACATCCACATACTTATTATCGTGGACATTTCTTCGATTTGAAATCAACTTCGGGGTAGCAGTAGCAATGGGAGCTGCAGCAGGTGCTGGTGGTATTGGGTTTGAGCTATTTATGGCATCCGGTTTTTACTATGATTTACGTGAAGTAGGTTTTATTACGTATATGATTTTACTCATCGCAATTATGTTAGAGATGTATTCATCAAAATTAAAAGGTAAATACTTACAAGCTTCTTCTTAAATTAGGAGGGGCTTTTTTTAATGGAGAGAAATATTCGTTAAACGAAATATTGTTATTGGAGATCCTATTCCTTCATAACTTCATCATAATTAAATAGTTTTTTTCACTGACTTGATGGTATAATAGTCATATAGTCTATTATGATCTGTCATGGGAGGAACTATGGAATGAGAAAAGTACTATTTATATTATTTATCGCAACGGTTTTAGTGGCTTGTCAATCTAAAGACAATGGCCAAACGAACAATGAACCAAAAGAGGAAACAAATAATGAAGTAAATAATGAAGTGGACAATGAAGAACAAAACGCAACAGAAAATGATACAGAAACAGAAATTGAAAAAGTGGAAACGAATGAGGAGAATAACGAAGCAGAAGACAATGTAGCAAATGAGGAAGAAAGTGAAAACGACACGGAAAACAATGCATCCAACGAAGCGACAAATGAAGCAAACGATGATACGGAAAAAGAATTAATCGCTTTAGGTGAGAAAATTTTCCAAGCACAATTTGATGAAGATATTGATTTTTTAACCTCTATTTTATCTAGTGGTTCGAAAATAAATGATAAAACTTTTTCCTTCGAAAATGTTACATACCCACATGAACAAGAATTTTTTACAGAAGAAACCGCATCAGATATTGAATTTCGTTATACACATGAAAATGACGAAACATCTTATATTGTAGGGTTTGCTGCCAAGGACGAGGTAAATGAGTATAGTTTCGTCATTGATTTTGAATTTATTCAAGAAGATGGAAAATGGAAAATGAATGACATGGATATTAATAAATAAAACAGTGCTTCGCATGATCGAAAGAGATATGCGAAGTATTTTTTTATGCATTGAAAACCACTGGCTCTACCGGGGGTTCCGGATAGCTTTTAGCATGGTATTAAAAATGCCTCCTATCATGATAAAGTTGCAAGAATACGACTCGAAGTTGCAAGAATACGACTCAAAGTTGCAAGAATATGATTCAAAGTTGCAAGATTGTGACTCGGAGTTGCAAGAATACGACTCAAAGTTGCAAGAATACGACCCGAAGTTGCAAGAATGTGACTCGAAGTTGCAAGAATACGACTCGAAGTTGCATAAATAAAACTCTAATTTTGTGGGGTCATTATCTTCACACTGGTGGTTTTGATTTGTTGTATTTTTTGCTCATTCGCTATCGTATATAAAAATAAGAATCGCTAATTTGCAGACGGAAATATTAAATTTATCGTATGTAGTTAAAACGCTTACATATATATAGTATAATAGAGAATAGCTTATCAACTACTTTGTTGGAAGTATAGGACAAGTTAAACTGGTGTAAATAGAAACATCGAACATAATAAGAGGGGTGGACGTAGTAGTGATCAATGAAATAAAACATGCAATTCAGGATGAGTACGCAGATGATTTTGCTTGGTGTTACGGGTGTGGTAGGTTAAATGAAACAGGTTTACATTTACGAACAGGCTGGGATGGAGATAAAACAGTGACAATATATCAACCACGTGATGAGCATAAAGCGATTCCGGGATTTATTTATGGAGGTCTACTCGCATCATTAGTCGATTGTCACGGTACTGGATCGGCAGCGATTTTTCTCCATCGAAAAAACGGTCATGAACCTGGTGATGGGGTGGAAGCACCAAGATTCGTTACAGCATCATTACATGTTGATTATTTAAAACCAACACCCGCTAATACTATATTGAAAGCAGTTGGTATAGTAGAAGAAATTCATCCGAAAAAATATAAAGTAACTACAAAAGTTTATGCAAATGATACAGTTGTAGTAACTGGTGAAGTTGTTGCAGCATTAATGCCAAAAACTTTTTTAGCAAACTAGTAAATTTGAATTTTATGGGATCATCTTATCTGAAAAATTGCATTTTCTCTAAGGGGAAATGCAATTTTTCATGCCTTTTAAGGTACAAAATGTTCGTTTTGTACCTTTGCGGAAAAGAGATTCCTCTCTTATGATAAGAGTGCACCGAACAATATGGCTTCTATCACTAAATAAAAATTGGGGAGGGATCAAAAAAGTATTTGCATTACAATGAACATAATGGGAAAAGTTCTACATCATAATCATGTAGGAAAATATTGGGGATTCAATATGGAGTGAATGAT
This sequence comes from Pseudogracilibacillus sp. SO10305, assembly GCF_037072005.1. Classification (NCBI taxonomy): domain Bacteria; kingdom Bacillati; phylum Bacillota; class Bacilli; order Caryophanales; family Bacillaceae; genus Pseudogracilibacillus; species Pseudogracilibacillus sp. SO10305. The sequence goes on from NZ_JAXHDE010000023.1 coordinate 20,494, forward strand.
TTGATAGATGTTTGTGTACATGCACAAGCATCTCTTTTTTTTATCAAAATTCTTATGATACAATAAGGATAGATTATAAGGTAGGAGAGTATGCTTATGGTAGTGAAAGCGAAGGTAGAAAGCCCAAAAACATATCCCATTATTGTTCCGACACAGTTAGGGAACTTACAAACTTTAAATTATTACCTCGTTCATCAAGGAGAGGATCTAATATTAATTGATGCGGGAGCGGAAAATGACGCTTGTTGGGATGCATTGATCGACACTTTACATGCAAATGATTATACATTACAAGATATAACGGCGATTATTTTGACGCATAATCATGCAGATCATATAGGAATCGTGAATCGCATTCGTAAAGAAATTGATGTACCACTTTATGCACATGAAGATGCCATCATTCGTTTAAAACGCGATACAGACTTTTTAGAAAAACGAATTGCATTTTTCACGGAGTTGTATCAGGAGATGGGCTGCTTAACAGAAGCAGAGCCATTAATTGAACGTATGGTTCAATCGATTCATAAAAATGCCCATCAAAAAATTAATGGTCCTATCATTCCTTTAAAGGAGGGCGATACCATTTTTGGCTTTGATGTTATTTATGTTCCAGGTCACGCACCAGACCATATATTTTTATGGCATAAAGAAAGTAAGACGGCATATGTAGGAGATTTAATTTTGTCACATTCGCCGAGCAATGCGTTGGTGGAACTGGATAAAACAGGTGAACGGACAAAATCATTAGTATTATATGAACAATCATTACAAAAATTACGTACTTATGAACCAGCCATTGCCTATAGTGGACATGGCGAAATTATACATGATCCAATCGAATTAATTGATCAAAAATTAAACCGTATAGAAACGAAGGCGGACCGTATTTTAGCGCTATTATATGAAGAAAAAACAGCGGCAGAAATTGCAAAAGAAATGTATAAGGAACGTTATGAACCATTACTTCCATTAGTCATGTCGGAAGTAATCGGACACTTAGACCGCTTGTATGCACTACAAAAAGTGACACAAACTAGAAAAAGCGGAATCATTTATTATAAAAAACATATGTAGAGGTGTATACGATGAAGGTAGGAATTGTTGGAGCAGGGGCTATTGCAAATTATATTTTAGAAAAAGAAAAAGATCACACATATGAAGTAACGAGTATTCTTGTAAGAGATATGGAAAAATATCGTGAAATTAGCAATAAGTATCATGTAACTTTATATACAGATGTTCAAGCATTTATCGATTCTGGCGTAGATATCGTTGTAGAAGCAGCTACAGTGGAAGCGGTGCAAGCGTATGTGCCGCAAATTATCGAACAAAAAGATGTCGTTATTATTAGTATCGGTGCATTTGTTGATGATGCATTTACACAAGAAGTAACATCTATTGCGGAGAAAAATAATCGGAATATCTTTTTACCATCAGGGTCGATTGGTGGCTTAGACTTAGTACAAAACGTGTTGGCAACAAAAAATGTGGAACATGTATCATTAACGACACGAAAAGCAGCACATACTTTAGTAAGAGAACCGATTACAGAAGAAAAAATTGCTTTTCAAGGAAGTGCACGGGAAGCAATTGCTGTGTATCCAAAAAACATTAATATTTCCATCGCATTATCTCTTGCTGGAATTGGATTTGATCGAACAAAAGTGACGATGATTGCTGATCCTCATGCAACAAAAAACACTCATACAATTGAAGTCGAAGGTGCATTTGGGAAGGCTAGTTTTACGATTGAAAACAACCCATTACCTTCTAATCCGAGCACAAGTTATTTAGCTGCAATTAGTGTGATTGGAACGTTAGAGCGTCAACATGGTGTCATTCGCATCGGGCAATAAATAGACGAACTTTCTATTATTTCCTGGGAAATAATAGAATTTTGTCGAAATGTTACAGGGAAAGCTAACTTTTACAATAGGTTTACACTTTGATTAAATAAGCGAAATATAAACATACTATGAGAAAAAATCGGGTATGGTATGTAGTAGAAAATATTTTGATTATGTAGAAGACAAAGGGTGAATGGAATGGAAAGAAATGCTTTTTTTGATAATGCGAGACTATTATTAATAACGTTGGTTGTCTTTGGACACATTATTCAACCAATAACATTTGATTCGAAGTCATTGGCAACATTATATACATGGATTTACACATTCCATATGCCTGCATTTATTATGATTGCAGGTTATTTTGCAAAAGGGTCTAGTGATAGTAAATATTTATTCACATTAGCAAAGAAACTATTAATTCCGTATGTTATTTTTCAGGTAGTTTATACAGGGTATTACTTTTTAATCGATAAAAAAGATTGGTTAATCGATAGTATCTTTTATCCGCACTGGTCGTTATGGTTTTTATTTAGTTTGTTTTGCTGGCATATGCTATTAATTTTATATAAACATGTACGTCCTGTAGTTGGAATTGTTATTGCAATCATTATCGGTGTGACAATTGGTTACTTTGATTCGATTGGACATATGTTTAGTTTGTCACGAACATTCGTATTTTTCCCGTATTTCTTAATCGGGTATTGGATATCTGAGCAACAAATGATGGCATTAAAACGTGTTCCAATAAAAATTGCTAGTCTTGTAGTGATGACCGTATTTGCAGTAGCAATCTATTATTTACCAGATGTAAATACAGACTGGTTGTTAGCATCTAAGTCATATGGTGCATTAGGTGTTGAGTGGGGCGGAAGTGTATTTAGATTTACAGTATATATGACTTCCTTGCTCATGGCATTCAGTGTGTTAGCATGGATACCGAAACGACGCTTCTCCTTTACAAAATTAGGGGAGAGAACATTGTACGTATATTTACTACACGGTTTTATCGTACAATATTTACGCCAAGAAGATATTATTCAAGTGACGAATATATTTGATTTTATCGGCGTCATTGCAATTACTATTATCATTGTATTCTTGTTATCAAGTAAATTTTTCATGACAGTGACAGAGCCAATGATTGAATTAAGCACTAGACGTTGGAATAACTTTAAAAATAGAAATAGAGATGCATATTAATAAAGCAAAAACGATGATCTTAATAAAGGTCATCGTTTTTGTTGTGCATTTGAAAACCCTGGCTCTGCCGGGGGTTCTAAATAGCTTTTAGCGTGGCATTAAAAATGCCACCTTCTGTTATAAGATAAAGTTGGTTTTCCGACCACCATATCTTACAAGAGAAGGAGGAAATCCTAATGCAGGATAAGAATAGTTTAAGCACATACACAGTGGAGATGTAAGTATCATATTGTATTTGCACTAAAATACAGACGACAAATTATTTATGGAAAATACAAAAAGAGTATAGGGGAAATTATCAGAAGTCTTTGTGATAGAAAAAATGTAGAGATTTATGAAGCAAATGTTTGTAGGTATTCCACCAAAATTAAGTGTCTCTAAATTGATGGGTTATCTAAAAGGGAAAAGTAACTTAATGTTTTTTGATCGTCATGCAAATTTAAAATACAAATATGAAAATTAGGTAGTTGCAAGAATACGTGCCAAGGTTGCAAGAATACGGGTCGAAGTTGCAAGAATACGTGCTAAAGTTGCAAGAATGCGGGTCAAAGTTGCAAGAATACGTGCCGAAGTTGCAAGAATGCGGGTCGAAGTTGCAAGAATACGTGTCGAAGTTGCAAGAATACGTGTCAAAGTTGCAAGAATGCGGGTCGAAGTTGCAAGAATACGGATCAAAGTTGCAAGAATACGTGTCAAAGTTGCAAGAATGCGGGTCGAAGTTGCAAGAATACGTGTCAAAGTTGCAAGAACCAAACTCCAAACCTGCATGAACGTAACCATAAAGCCCAATCATCTCCCCACAAAATGGAAATAGGAGTTTTGGTGTAGAGGATATTTTGTGGATACAGTAGGAAGAAACAAAAATCAAATCCAGAAATATATTGGAAATCAACTAAAAGATAGCGATCAATTAACGCCATTCGAAGAGTACAATCCTTTTACCGGACAACGAAATAAAAAAAGATAGCAATAAGAGATTCTTAAAGAATCCGTGCGTGAATGTGGTGCATAGGGGAGACCGTTCAGTGAGCCCTTTAGGCTGAGGCCGGTAATGAAGGCTTTCAGTCGCAGAGCAAACCATCAGTTCACACTGGTGGTTTTGATTTTATGAGTTCACTTGTTTCACTTCGTTTGTTGCAATATTTAAGAGAATAACGCCGACAATAATAATCACTAATCCAATCAAATTTAGTAAAGAAAGTGATTCTTTAAAAAAGAAATACCCGACAAATGCTGTTCCGACGGTACCAACCCCAGCCCAAATACTATAGCCAACACTAAGTGCGATTGTTTTTAATGCTAAAATTAAAAATAAGAAAGATAAACAATATGCACCAATAAGAATAAGCGTAGGGGTAAGCATTGTAAAGCCTTCTGAAAGTTTCAACATAGAAGCCCCTAGTACTTCTAATATAATAGCAATCATAATATATAGATAACCTTTCAATATAGATCCCCCTTTGTTATAACCGCATTAATACAATTCCGAATATTAGCAGGCCGATACTTCCAGCAATTTTCCAATTAAATGGTTCTTTAAATAGAAAAAATCCAACAATGGCAGTTAATGCTGTACCAACTCCACTCCAAACCGCATAAGAAAAACTTAGTGGAATGGATACAAGTGTTAATGATAATAAATAAAATGATAAAATATATCCGATGACAATGCCTAAAATAGGGAGTTTATTATGAGTCATGGTGGACATTTTCATCATCGTAGAACCGAACACTTCTGAAATGATTGCAGATGTTAAATAAAAAAATCCCATTAATATTCCTCCGTTGTCAGTTTTTCGCATTCATATTGTAGTAATTTTGTTACTTGTTGAATGGACGAAGGGGTGAAATCATATGTAATAGAAAACCAGACACCATCACAGATTAAACGGAATGTAAGAATGCTCTGTTTATTTCCTTTATCTGTATCAAACGCCTTATTCCATTTATGTAAAGTTTGATCCCATAAAGCTTTACATGCTTTTTCTTCTAAAGATGTGATGAAAACAGCAGGTAATAAAATGTTTTGCTCATTTTGTATATAATCAATCGTTGCATGTCCATATGCTCGCGTAAATACATATGATCCATGTAATTGTTCGACGTAGTGATTCATTTTCATTTCAAATTGTTCAATGACGAATTCATTCATACGTAATAATAAGTCACTTTTACTTTTGAAATGATATAGTACGCCACCTTTTGTGATATTTGATTTTTTAGCTAGTGCTTCCATTGTAAAGTTTTGGACGCCATCTTCATGTATAATTTTTGCGGCATTAATAAGAAGTTCTTGTTTTTTATCCATTTTACCCTCTCCCACTATACTGGACGTTCAGTATAGTATATTACATGACTCGTAGTAAAAAGGCAATAAAAAAAGACCTCAGTAAGTTACTGAAATCTCTTTCGTTCGTTTACTTCCATTGATTCATCCCGCCGATAACATTCGTAATCTGTTCAAATCCATTCTTTTTTAAAATCTTTGCTGCTTGCATGCTACGCACCCCGCTTTGGCAAATGACAATAATTTCTTTAGATGGGTCTAGAGAGTGGAAAGATTGTTTTAATGTTTGCAAAGGAATATTTTGAAACTGTTTAATATGATTTCCTTCGTATTCACCACGGGTACGAACATCGATAAATTGTATATCTTTTTGTTTTAATTTGTTCCTTAAAGCATTCGTATCAATCGTTTGCACACCTTTTGCTGGCATTGCACGTGCAACGAAAATCCATAAGATCACTCCAAGTAATAGCCAAAATAACATATCCATTTAATCACCTCTTATTATCTATAGGAATAATATACCTTACGGGGTATACAAGCGCAATTTATTTGCTCAACTCTATGAAAGAGGAGCGCAAATAATTGTGATATAATGAATATTCAGATTATTTTAGTGGAGGGATTTCCGTGAAAATACATAAGTTCGTCATGCCAGAAGTTATATTTGGAACAGGGTCCATTTCTCAAGTTGGAGAAAGTTGCCTTCGGTTAGGTGCACAACATGTGCTTATCGTAACAGATAATGGAGTTATCGATGAAGGATGGTTAAAAGAAGTAGAGAATTCCTGTCAGAAAGTCGGGCTTGCGTATACAGTTTTCTCGGATTTAACATCCAATCCAAAAGATTACGAAATACATAATGGACATACTGCATATAAGGAGGCAAAATGTGATGCAATATTAGGTGTCGGCGGTGGTAGTGCAATTGATGTAGCTAAAGCAATTGCGATATTAGCGACAAATGGAGGGGATATTATCGATTATGAAGGGGTGGATAAAATTAATGCCCCATTACCTCCATTAGTGATGGTACCAACAACAGCTGGATCTGGTTCGGAAGTGTCGCAGTTTTCCATTATATTAGACTCTAATAGTGAACGGAAATTTACAATCATTTCAAAATCGCTTGTTCCGGATATTGCGATTGTAGACCCAGAGACTTTGATAACAAAAAGTGCATTTTTAACTGCAACAACGGGGTTGGATGTGTTAACACATGGCATAGAAGCGTATGTGAGTATTGCTGCAACGCCTTTATCAGACGTGCACGCAAGAAATGCTATTAGACTTGTTGCTAATAATTTGCGCCAATCGGTAGCTTCTAAGTTGAATAGGGAAGCGAAGGAAAATATGGCGATGGCAAGTTTACAAGCAGGTTTAGCCTTTTCAAATGCAATATTAGGAGCAGTACATGCGATGAGTCATGCTATCGGAGGAAGATTTTTATTGCCACATGGGGATGTGAATGCGATTTTACTTCCTTATGTGATGGAGTTTAATTACGTAGCAATACCTGAAAAATTTGTCGATATTGCTAAATTACTCGGTGTTGATGAAGAATCCGTTACGATATTAAATGCTGGAGCAAAAGCTGTAGAACATGTACAGGCACTATCAAGGCAAATCGGTGCACCACAACGATTAAGTGAGTTACATTTAACTGAAAAAGATGCTGCAATTGTAAGTGAATTTGCATTAAAAGATGCATGTATTATTACAAATCCACGGGATATTTCGAAGGAGGATATCGAAAGTTTATTTATAAAAGCATTGTGAGGCGATATTGATGATAGAAAGAGAACAACTAATAGACAAGCTCGTTGGAGTTCAATCCTCTAAACAAAATTATTATACACAGTTAAAGCAGACGATTTTAGAGCTAGAAAAGAAAAATACACAACTTGAAATTATAAATGATGTGATGAGAAGTTTTAATATTGAAATGTCGATGGATGAAATGTTGCGTCATATTTTGGAGAAATTGAATAAAATTTATCCATTTCAAAGATTGGGTTTAAATCGATATGATAAGGAAACAGATGAACTATATGTGACGAATGTATATCCAACAGATACGACATACCCATATATTGGAACGTTTATACCGATTGAACAATCTATCTATTGGGAAGTAGTCGAACAAAATAATTATAAAAATTATCATTTATCAGAAGAACAATCTTATACAGAAGATAAATCTTTTTTACATATAGGTTTACAACAAGTACTTATTTTCCCATTGCGGTCTAAAGGAAATATTATTGGGACTTTTAGTTTGGGAACAGAAGATACTTTGACTTTTGAACAAGCTGAAATTAATTTTTTTCAACAGTTAAGTGATCAACTAGCTGTATCAATAGAAAATGTATTTTTATATCAAAAAATGCTTCAAAGTAAGGAAGAATGGGAACAAACATTTTCGGCTGTACTTGATGCGATAGTTTTAGTGGACTTAAATGGAAAAATTTTACGCGCGAATGAAGCTGGTAGTGCTTTATTAACGAAATATCGTTGTATGGAAAATATTCATACGCTACTGTATGAAACGATGCTTCCAACACAGAGTATGATTCAACAATGTGCCTCGACAGAACAAGTGACTTATGAAGAAATAAAGATTGCTGAGGAAACGTATGAAGTGTATGCGTATCCGTCTCTAAATGATGAAAATGAATTATACCATATTATTTTGTATATGAAAGATGTGACGAATAAGCAGCTGTATGAAATCCAATTAATTCAATCGAGTAAATTGGCCGCAATTGGAGAAATGGCAGCAGGAGTAGCACATGAATTAAATAATCCATTGACAGCAATTTTAGGGAATACACAATTATTATTAAGAAAAGCAAAAGAACAAATGGAAATAAGTTTATTAGAAGATGTTTTGGGAGCAGGGAAAAGATGTCAAAATATCGTCCGCAACTTGTTAACTTTTTCAAGACAAGATGCATATTTATTTGAAAAATGCTCTATGAATGAAGCTGTACAAACGGTGTTGAGTTTAGTAGGATATCAAATTTCGCAAAATCACATAAAATTAAAGACAGATTTACAAGAGAATTTATCTTTATTTTTGGGAAGTATTCAACAAATCGAACAGGTCATCATCAATATATTATTGAATGCACAAGATGAATTAGTGCATTTGAACCGTCATGATGGACAAATAATTATTTCATCAAGAGAATGTGCGGACGCCATTTATTTATCAGTTCAAGATAATGGAATGGGGCTGACTGAATCTGAAAAACAAAATATTTTTGATCCTTTTTATACGACGAAGGAAATTCAAAAAGGAACTGGACTTGGTTTATCTGTCAGTTTAGGGATTGTTGCATCCCACCACGGTGAAATTTTTGTTCAGAGTGAAAAAGGTGTCGGAAGTACATTTACGATAAAATTACCAAAATGCGAATAGGAGGATTTCATGGTAAATATTTTAGTCATTGATGATGAGAAAACGGTTGGAAACTTTTTAACGTATTTTTTTGAAGAAAAATTATATCATGTAACGGTTGGGTACAGTGGAACAGATTATGATCGATTAATCGAAGAACGGACATATGATTTAGCGATGATCGATGTTAAGTTACCAGACCGAAATGGTTTAGATATATTAGAACATATAAAACAAAATCAACTATCTTGTAAAACGATTATTATGACAGGATATAGTACAGTGAAAGTCGCAGTAGATGCCATTAAGTTAGGTGCAAATGATTTTATTGAAAAACCTTTTGATGATATTGATTTATTAGAACAAACAGTTGATCAATTGTTGGAAGGACAGATGACTGTCATGGAGGATGATATAAGACAGTTAACGGCGATGAGTGGTATTATCGTTGAAAATAGTGTAGTAATGAAACAATTACTTACTTTTGCATATAAAGTAGCGACGAAAAATGTAAATGTGTTTATCCAAGGAGAGACTGGAACTGGAAAGGAATTGATTGCGCATTTTATTCATCTTGCCTCACATCGAAATGACCAGCCATATATTCGAATTAATTGTGGGGCGCTCTCTGAGACACTTTTAGAAAGTGAATTATTTGGTCACGAAAAAGGGGCCTTTACAGGAGCGACAAAGGAAAGAAAAGGTGTCTTTGAGATTGCAAATCACGGCACGCTTTTTTTAGATGAAATTGGTGATGCTTCTTTGGCAACACAAGTAAAGTTATTGCGTGTCATTGAATCAGGTGAATATATGCGTGTTGGAGGAGAAACATTAAAAAAAACGAATATCCGTATTATTTCAGCAACGAATGTCGACTTGAAGGAAGCGGTAAAAGAAAAGAAATTTCGAGAAGATTTATATTATCGATTAAATGTAGTCGAATTAAATATTCCACCACTGCGCGAACGAAAGGAGGATATTGTTCCGATAGCAACATACTTTTTACATAAACTGAATGAATCATTTATGTTGCATGTCGATACAAAAACGTTGTTAAAGACATACGATTGGCCAGGAAATATTAGAGAATTATCCAATATGATGAAACGTGCAGTTTCCTTGTTAGAACCAAATGAGAAGATAATTGATGCAAAGTATTTCTCACATCTTACTAGTAGCATTCCGGACGAGATATCCACAAGCAAGAAAAAGGAAGAAGTAAATTTTGAAGAAAAAATACAAACTTTTCAACAATTGGTGATAAACATGTGGAAAGATGAAGAAATTTTGCCTTTAAAACCAATATTAGAAGAAATTCAACAGTTAGAAGATTATATCGGTAAACAATATATTCACAAAGCGTTGAAAAAATATATTGGAAATAAGCAAAAAGCGGCAGAAGCTTTAGAAATTACACCACGTCAATTGAGGTATTTATTAAAAGAGAAGGATATAAGATGAGGGAGAATTCATCTTATATCCTTTTAAACTTGTGAAAGTTAGTTAGAAAAAGCCTAATTTTTGCTCGCTATAGCTGACGAGTAAGTTTTTCGTTTGTTGATAATGATTTAACATCATTAGATGTGTTTCACGCCCGATACCTGAACTCTTATAGCCACCGAATGCAGCGTGTGCTGGATATGCGTGATAACAATTTGTCCATACGCGGCCAGCTTGAATATTACGGCCGAAGCGGTATGCACTATTTGCTTCACGTGACCATACACCAGCACCTAAGCCATATAATGTGTCATTGGCAATGTCGAGTGCTTCTTCTTCGTCTTTGAATGTGGTAACTGAAACAACTGGTCCGAAGATTTCTTCTTGGAAAATGCGCATTTTATTATTTCCTTTGAATACTGTTGGTTTAATATAATATCCGTTTTCAAAGCCTTCTATCTTATTTTCTTCCCCACCAATTAAACATGTTGCACCTTCTTGTTTTCCGATATCTAAATATGATTTAATTTTTTCTAGTTGCTCGGTAGAAGCCTGTGCTCCCATCATTGTTTCAGTATCGAGAGGATTGCCTGTTTTTATTTGGGCAACACGTTTTAATGCTCGCTCCATGAATTCCTCATAAATTGCTTCATCGATGAGAGCACGAGACGGACATGTACATACTTCCCCTTGGTTTAATGCGAAAAGGACAAACCCTTCAATTGCTTTATCTAAAAAGTCGTCATCTTTGTCCATCACATTTTTCATGAAAATATTTGGTGATTTTCCACCTAATTCCAATGTGACAGGGATAATATTTTCAGATGCATATTGCATAATGAGACGTCCTGTTGTCGTTTCACCTGTAAAGGCAATTTTGGCAATACGTGGACTAGATGCTAATGGTTTTCCAGCTTCTACTCCAAAACCATTGATGACATTTAATACACCTTTTGGTAATAGATCTCCAATTAATTCCATTAAAACGAGAATCGATGCTGGTGTTTGTTCTGCCGGCTTTAATACGATACAGTTTCCAGCTGCTAATGCTGGAGCAATTTTCCATGTCGCCATTAAAAGGGGAAAGTTCCAAGGAATAATCTGACCAACTACTCCCAACGGCTCATGAAAGTGATAGGCAACTGTATCGTCGTCGATTTGGCTTAATGTACCTTCTTGTGCACGAATTGCCCCTGCGAAGTAACGGAAATGATCAATTGCAAGGGGGATGTCGGCATTTAATGTTTCACGAATTGCTTTTCCGTTATCCCATGTTTCCGCTACTGCTAACTTTTCTAGATTCTCTTCCATTCGGTCAGCAATTTTATTTAAAATTGTAGCACGTTCTGCAGGTGATGTTTTTCCCCAAGCATCTTTCGCTGCATGGGCAGCATCTAGTGCAATATCAATATCTTCTTTCGTGGAACGGGCTACTTCACAAAATACTTCACCAGTTACAGGGGTCACATTTTCAAAATATTGATTATTCGAAGGAGCAATCCATTCTCCATTTATATAGTTATCGTATTTTGTCTTAAATGTAACTAGTGAGTTCGGTTTTCCTGGTTGTTCGTATATCATTATGTTTCCCTCATTTCTATTATTCTATAGGTGAAACTTGATTATCATTATTATTGTCTAAAAGGATTTTGCACATGATTCTTAAAATTCTAATACAACTCGACCGTTAATTTCGCCTTTTTCCATTCTGTCGAATATTTCATTGATGTCATCTAATTTTCCAGTTGCTACGATTGCTTTTACTTTTCCATCTGCAGCAAATTGTAATGCTTCTTGCATATCTTTTCTTGTTCCAACGATGGAACCTTTTACACTTACACCATTTAACACAGTATCAAAAATAGGTACTGGGATAGAATCATTCGGTAGTCCAACGAGGACAACTGATCCACCACGTTTAACAGAATGGTATGCTTGTTCAAAAGCTACCTTTGTAACGGCAACACTAATGGATGCTTGCACACCGTTTCCAGTTTTTTCTTTAATTGCTTCAACTGGGTCAGTTTTCATTCCATTAACTGTAAAGTCAGCTCCTAAATCTTTTGCCAATTCTAATTTCTCATCATGAATATCTACTGCAATAACTTTAAAGCCCATTGCAACTGCATATTGTAATGCGACATGTCCTAAACCACCAATTCCATAAATTGCAACCCAATCCCCAGGTTTAGCTCCTGACACTTTTAATGCTTTATAAGTTGTTACGCCAGCACATAAAATTGGGGCGATTTCTATCGGGTCTACCCCGTCAGGAATACGTGCAACATAATCAGCAGGTGCCACACAATATTCAGCAAATGCTCCGTCTGCGGAATACCCTCCGTTTAATTGATCCATACATAATGTTTCTTGGCCTGCTAAACAATATTCACATTCGCCACAAGCTTTAAATAACCAAGGGATTCCAACTCTGTCTCCAATTTTTAATGATGTAACTCCATCTCCGACTTTATCTACAAGTCCGACACCTTCATGTCCAGGAATTACAGGGAGTTTCGGTTTTACTGGCCAGTCTCCATGTGCCGCGTGTAAATCTGTATGACAAACACCACAAGCTTCCATTTTGATCAGTACTTCACCTTGACCAGGTGTTGGAATATCCACATTCTTCACTTCTAACTTCTGTTTAAACTGATTAACGACTGCTGCTCTCATTTCCTATTCCTCCTAAAAATATTTTTTGAATAAAAATTTTATTCGCTAATTATATATGCAAGTTTCGTGCCAACTATTGAAAGTACATAATGTATGCGTTTACAAAAGTGCATTTTATACAATTACCGAAAAAAAGATAAAAGCGCCGAAAATTTGGCAGCAATTGACGAGTTTATGTTAAATTTACTCATTGACAATATACCTATAAGGGTATAAGATGAGTATAGTATATGATAAGAAGAAAGGGGAGCATAACGTGGAGTATGATCAAAAGGTAATTAACCGGATGAAACGAATTGAGGGACAAGTTAAAGGCATCATTAAAATGATGGAAGAAAATAAAGACTGTAAAGATGTTATTACACAGTTATCTGCTTCTCGTTCAGCGATTGATCGTGCAATAGGTGTTATTGTAAGTGCGAATCTTATTGAATGTATTCAAAACTTGGATGAGTTAGGAGATAGAACGGAAGAAGATGTTGTTCAGGAAGCGGTAAACTTATTAGTGAAAAGTAGATAAAGTAACAGAAAGGAAGTTTGAAATGAATGAAATGACAGCAGAGCAATTAGAAGAAAAAATGAACGCAGGAGAAACACTTCATATTGTCGATGTTCGAGAGTTAGATGAAGTGGCAAATGGTATGGTGCCAGGTGCAATTAATATACCTTTGAGTGAATTTGCTGATAGATATACAGAACTGGAGAAAGAAAAGGAATATATTTTAATTTGTGCAGCTGGTGGACGTAGTGCTAAAGCACAAATGTTTTTAGAGGCACAAGGATATCATTGTATTAATATG
>NZ_JAXHDE010000024.1:0-16176 GCF_037072005.1 Pseudogracilibacillus sp. SO10305
GTTTTCGCAAGTGTTGCATCTAATTTTTGGTTATTGCATCTATTTTCGCATGTGTTGCATCTAATTTTTGGTTATTGCATCTATTTTCGGCAGTGTTGCATCTAATTTTTGGTTATTGCATCTGTTTTCGCAGTTGTTGCATCTAATTTTTGGTTATTAGACCGATTCTATCATACCAAATTATCTTTCATTTGAATATTTCAACACATTCTCAATTAAGTGATCTTTTTTATCTCTAATCAATAATCTATGCACACATCCATATTTGATGTTTCAATTAGTGTTGAAACGGGTAATAAATAAGTATGAGCAATGTGATTGTAATTTATAATAAATATGATATTATAATAATTACAATGTAAAACGATTTTAATTTACATAAAATTTCTTCGGAGGTGCTTTTTTAATGAGCAATAATGACAAAAACATGAACAAAAGAAGACTAACAACTGCAGCAGGTAATCCAGTACCGGACAATGAAAACTCTTTAACAGCTGGCCCACGTGGTCCCATTTTATTACAAGACTTCTGGTTACTTGAAAAACAAGCACACTTTAACCGTGAAGTAATTCCTGAACGCCGTATGCACGCAAAAGGTTCTGGTGCACACGGAACATTCAGAGTAACAAATGATATTACAAAATATACGAAAGCAAAAATTTTCTCAGAAGTAGGAAAAGAAACACCAATGTTCGCACGTTTTTCTACAGTAGCTGGAGAACGTGGAGCAGCAGATGCTGAGCGTGATATTCGTGGATTCGCATTAAAATTTTATACAGAAGAAGGAAACTGGGACCTAGTTGGGAACAACACACCTGTATTCTTCTTTAGAGATGGTATGCATTTCCCTGATTTAAACCACGCAGTAAAACGTGATCCACGTACAAACATGCGTTCACCGAACAACAACTGGGACTTCTGGTCACTTTTACCTGAATCGTTACACCAAGTAACTATTACAATGAGTGAGCGTGGAATTCCTAAATCGTATCGTCATATGCATGGGTTCGGAAGTCACGCATATAGCATGATTAATGCAGATAATGAACGTGTTTGGGTGAAATTCCATTTCGTTACACAACAAGGTATCGAATTTTTAACAGATGAAGAAGCTGAAAAATTAATCGGTAAAGATCGCGAATCACATCAGCGTGATTTATATGAATCTATTGAAAATGGCGATTATCCGAAATGGAAAATGTACATTCAAGTAATGACAGAAGATGAAGCACAAAATATGCCATACAATCCGTTTGACTTAACGAAAGTTTGGTATAAAGGGGACTTCCCATTAATTGAAGTGGGAGAGTTTGAGTTAAATAGAAACCCAGAAAACTATTTTGCTGATGTAGAGCAAGCTGCATTTTCTCCAGCGAGCATCGTTCCCGGAATTGGTTATTCACCAGATAAAATGTTACAAGCTCGTTTATTCTCATATGCAGATGCACAGCGTTACCGTTTAGGTGTAAACCATCACCAAATTCCGGTAAACCAACCAAAATGTCCATTCCATAGTTTCCACCGTGACGGACAAATGCGTACAGACGGAAACTTAGGAAGTACATTACATTATCATCCAAACAGTTATGATGAATGGCAAGATAATCCGGATGTTAAGGAGCCACCTTTAGACTTATTCGGTGCAGCAGATCATTGGAACTTCCGTGAAGATGATGATAATTATTATGAGCAGCCTGGAAAATTATTCCGTTTAATGGATGATGAAGCAAAAGAACGTCTATTCGGAAATACAGCGCGTAATTTTGACGGAGCAGAAGAATTCATTAAAATTCGCCATATTACAAACTGTTATAAAGCTGATCCAGCATATGGTGAAGGTGTTGCAAAAGCAGCAGGCATCGACATGGATAAAGTAATGAAAGCTTTAGAAGAAAACTAAATTTTACTGATCAAAACACTTACAAATTTGCATTTTCGGATGCATTTTGTAAGTGTTTTTTAAATTTATCAAATCATATTTACTTTATGTTTCACCCTATCTATAATATGTATAAAATTACATAGGGGGTTAAAATCAATTATTAAACAACGAAACATACCTTATACTTTACGGTTTTTAAATGCACTTGTCCCAAGAATCAGCAATACCCACTCCATGTATGAACCTTTAAAAATTCAAGCCGCAAAAGCACAAAAAGGATTAAATGGTGAGCGAAAATTAGATTATCATTTACGTATGCTTCCATCGACAATTTATAGTGTATTAAATGATATATCGTTTGAGTTAAGAGACATCACTTTTCAAATAGATGCCTGCATCGTTTCCAATCATGCGATATACTTAATCGATTCAAAAAGCATCGATGGTGAAGCAATTTTTAGTACGCAATTGGAACAACTAACTCAAAAACATAAAAATAAGGAACGAAATATAAAATACCCTTTAACCCAACTAGAATCAAATAAATTTTTAATCATGCAATGGCTACAAGAACGATCATTAGAAGGCTTTCCCATTTATTACTTCGTTTCCATTGCTGATTCAACAACTATTATCAAAGTAATCGGTGATGAAGCCCATATCGCAACACACGTGACTTTCGCAGAAAATATTCCATTTTACATTAAAAGACAGAATGAAACACTGGAAAAGCGCTACCCTAACGGAAATCCTACATTAAAAAATAAAATTGTTACACAAATGATGCAAGCATATAAGGATTTAAAAATTGATTATTTTAAGAAATTCAAAATAGACATTCGTGATGTTCAACCAGGCGTTATTTGCAAAAAATGTTATCGTCTTGAAACAGCTTATTTAAAAGGAAAATGGATTTGCCAACATTGTCATTATATAGATCGCTTTGCATATAGGCGTTCTTTAGAGGAATTTTTTATTCTATTCGGTCCGAGCATTTCTAATAAAGAGGCAAGATGGTTTTTACGTGTGCCGAGTCGGGTAACAATCACGAAAATTTTGCAGCGAAGTAATTTAATTTATAATCGACAAAATAAACGTTGGTACAAGCAAAAATAACAGTAACAAACGGGCTAATCAAATGTGCGGAATTCGGATGCAATAAACGGAATTCAGATGCAACAAGCGCGAAAACAGATGCAATAAACGGAATTCAGATGCAACAAACGCAAAAACAGATGCAATAAACGGAATTCAGATGCAACAAAAGCGAAAACAGATGCAATAAACGGAATTTGGATGCAACAAGCGCGAAAACAGATGCAATAAACAAAATTTGGATGCAACAAACGCGATAACAGATGCAATAAACGGAATTCAGATGCAACAAGCGCGAAAACAGATGCAATAAACAAAATTTAGATGCAACAAACCCAAAAACAGATGCGATAAACAAATTTCAGATGCAACAAACCCAAAAACAGATGCGATAAACAAATTTCAGATGCAACAAAAGCGAAAACAGATGCAATAAACAAATTTCAGATGCAACAAGCGCGAAAACAGATGCAATAAACGAATTTCAGATGCAACAAACCCAAAAACAGATGCAATAAATAAGCAAAAACCCCCTTAATATGAGCCACTAAATCTCACATTAAGGGGGTAATAACATTAAAAAGTTCTATTTAGCTGCTTCCTGAAGCATAGTTAAAGCAATACGGCCACGTTTGACATCTACTTCGTCCACCCAAACCGTTACAACGTCGCCTACTGATACTACATCCATTGGGTGTTTCACAAAATGATTGGCTAATTTTGAAATGTGAACGAGCCCATCTTGTCCAACTCCGATATCGACAAACGCACCAAAGTCAACAACATTACGAACTGTCCCTTCCATTTCCATTCCTTCTTCTAAATCTTCCAACGATAACACTTTTTGTTTTAAAATTGGTTGTGGGAAATCATCGCGTAAATCACGTCCGGGACGGCTTAATGCTTCCACGATATCTTGTAATGTCGGTACACCAACATCCAATTTTTCTGCTAACACATTTAAATCGACTTTCGCTAATGCTGCACGAACATCATCAGAACCTACATCTTCAAGTGAAAATCCGACTTCTGTCAGTAATGCTTTCGTTACATCATAACTTTCAGGGTGGATCGGTGTCATATCAAGTGGATTTGCACCATCAATAACACGTAAGAATCCAATACTTTGCTCATATGTTTTCGGTCCAAGTCGTGGAACTTTTTTCAATTGTGTACGATTTGAAAATTTACCTAAATCCTCACGAGCGACGACAATATTTTTCGCAATCGTTTTACTTAAACCAGCGACATGTTCTAACAAGGAAGCTGAAGCCGTGTTTACATTCACACCGACTTGGTTTACAGCTGTTTCTACAACGAAATCAAGTGAATGTGTTAATTCCTTCTGACTTACATCATGTTGGTATTGTCCGACACCGATTGACTTCGGATCAATTTTCACTAATTCCGCAAGTGGATCTTGGACTCTTCTTCCAATCGACACAGCACTTCTTTCTTCGACCTCTAAATCTGGAAACTCTTCTCGAGCTAGTTCAGAAGCAGAATAAACACTTGCCCCTGCTTCATTGACAATGATATAAGGTACATCCAAATTGTTTTTATCGATAACATCCGCAATAAATTGTTCCGTCTCACGTGAGGCAGTTCCATTTCCAATAGCAATTAATTTAATTGGATATTTCTCGAATAACTTTAGAACAATTTTTTCAGCACCTTTTACATCATTTCGAGGTGCTGTTGGGAACATGACACCTACTTCTAACATTTTTCCTGTTTCATCGACGACCGCTAACTTACAACCAGTACGAAATGCTGGGTCGACACTTAGTATAACGCGGCCTTTTAACGGTGGTTGTAATAATAAATTACGTAAATTCTCTGAGAAAACATTAATCGCTTGTGATTCTGCAGTCTCCGTTAAACGCGCACGAATTTCTCGTTCAACCGACGGCTCAATTAAACGTTTATAACTATCTTCCATTGCCGCTTCTATTAACTTAGCACAATCCTCCGATTGCACTTTTCCAATAACTTTTTTTTGTAAAAATTGCATAATTTTTTCTTCTGGTGCCACTACTTTCACGCGAAGGACATCTTCCTTTTCTCCACGGTTAATCGCCAATGTACGATGTGATACAAGAGAACGGATTGCCTCATCGTATTCATAATACATTTTGAAAATTTCTTTCTCATCTTTTTCTGCATTTTTTACAGTTGTTTCAATCGTTCCTAATTTCCAAGTCGTTTCACGTATGTAATCACGGTATGCAGGATCATCTGAAATCCACTCCGCTATAATGTCGTTAGCTCCCGCGAGCACGTCTTCTACCTTAGATAGTTCATGCTCTTCTGAGAAAAATTGTTCCGCGGTCGCTTCTATATTTTCGATCGACTGTGTAAAAATCTGTTCTGCTAACGGCTCTAAGCCTTTTTCCTTTGCAATAGTTGCGCGAGTACGGCGCTTCTGACGATATGGGCGATATAAATCTTCCACTCGCTGTAACTTTGTTGCCGCTTCAATATTTTTTTGTAATTCCTCTGTCAATTTTCCTTGTTCATCAATTAAACGAATGACTTCTTCTTTTCGTTCTGCCAACTGGACTGCATATTGCCAATGGTCTTGAATATCTTTTATTTGCACTTCATCTAGTCCACCAGTTGCTTCCTTTCGATAACGAGCAATAAATGGCACCGTATTTCCTTCGTCTAATAACTTGATTACTTGTTGTACAATCGCTTGTTTTAATTGTAATTCTTTCGCTACTAATTCCATTAAATGCGTTTGATCGTTCATTTTGCATTCTCCTTCCATCATCCTATTTTATCATAGGAATCACCTATCACAAAAAAGAGATTGGAGTGTACATTTCTCCAACCTCTTCTTATTCGACCGTTGAAACTTCGCCCCGACCTTTTTCTAATTCATCTTTTAATTTTTTCAATGCTTTACGTTGTAAACGAGACACATGCATTTGTGAAATACCTAACAATTCCCCAACTTCTTTTTGGCTTAAATTTTCAAAGAAAATGAGTTTTAATATTTCTTGTTCCCGCTTGTCCAACACCGGAAAAATCTTTTCTAACATCATATGTAAATCAACTTTTTCATAATATTCATCTTCTAAACCGACTAAATCTAATATGGAAACCGTGTTTCCCTCTCCATCTGATTCATGTTTATAATCGACAGATAAAGCGCGATAACTTTTTGTCATTTCCATCGTTTCTAACACTTCTTCTTCTGTCACTTCAAGGTAAGACGCTATATCTTGTACTGTCGGAGACCTCTGTAAATCATTCGTCAATGTTTCTACCGCACGATTAATTTTTGGGCCTAGTTCTTTAATACGCCTGGGAACATGGACACTCCACGTTTTATCACGAATATAACGTTTTATTTCACCGATAATCGTTGGGATGGCGAATGCCTCAAACGTTTTCCCAAATTCCGCATCAAAACGTTCCGCAGCCATTAATAAACCAATCATGCCAACTTGTGCTAAATCTTCATGATTTCCTCGGCTTTGAGAATATTTCCGTGCTAAAGAATGAACAAGCCCTTCAAAATGAAGGACTAATTTTTCTTTCACTATCTCATCTTCAGATTCTTGTTGGAGACGTTCTATCCAACGGTATACTTCGCCTTCTTCACTTTGTTGTTTGGACTTTGTCATCGATTTCCACCCCAGTTTCGTCGAGAAACTTTGTCATTAATACTACGACACCATACTCGTTATTAATTTCAACTTTATCCATTAAGGCGTTAATCAAATACAGTCCAAAACCCCCTTCACGCATTTGAGTTACGGGTTTCATTTCATTTATTTGATTCATCGGGCCGATACGATTTTTTACATCTTCAAAATTGAAACTCTCCCCTTGATCCGCTACCATCATTTCAATTTTGTCTTCGTACACTCCAAACCCAATTCTTACTTCTCCACGATCTTCCTTCTCATAAGCGTGTGTGACAACATTCGTCACAGCTTCGGATAAAGCAATTTTTAAATCTTCAATTGCTTCATATGAAAAGCCCATTCGGCTAGCAATTCCAGAGATTGTTAAACGAACAACCCCGACATAAGCCGGTTTTGCAGGAATTTTCATTTCAATAAAATCAAACTGCGTCATCTTATCTTTCCCTCCTGAACGATCATTTCGGTACGACATTCATGATTTCATGTAATCCAGTCACTTGGAATAATCTTAATACACGATCTTTTACATGAATAATTTCTATTATACTATTATGTTGTTTCGATGATTTATATGCATTTATAAACACACCTAGACCTGTACTATCTAAGTATGAAATGTTTTCTAAATCTATTTTAATCGTATGTCCCGCTTCTTCTGTTAACGGGATTAATTTATCTCTTAACGATGGGGCAGTATATACATCAATTTCCCCGGATAATTGTACGATTGTTTTTTTTCCTTCGTCCTTTATTTCTATGTTTAAATTCATTGTCGTCACCTCTTTTTTCACCTACTCCATCTTCAATACTGTTATACCCGAACAATCAAAAGATTAAACAAATCTTTTAATAATTAATAATGTAAAATCATCTTTTAATTGAAAGTCATCCATTTGTTCAAAATAATTGTACACACTCTCTACTTGTTCCTGTGCAGACAAGTGAGAGAACCTTTGGATTACTTCTATTAATTCTTGCTTTGTAATAAAACGATCGCCTCGTTTACACTCTGTTACACCATCTGTTAGCAAAATAATGCTATCGCCTACTTCAATTTCTAACGTATATTCCTCATATTGTGCTTTTTTCACTACCCCAAGCACAATTCCTTTCGCTTCCATTTCCTCATATCGATCCGTTGCTTTTCGATAAATAAAACCTGGCTCATGCCCAGCGGACGCAAATTTAAAGACATTTGTTGCCAAATTATATTGCCCAAATAACATCGTAATAAAAATATTTGCCGTTACGTTTCGCTCTACAATATGATTTAAATTCCGAAGTACTGTCGGCGGACACATCGATTCATCATAAAAAATATCCATCGCATATTTAATCATCGACATGCTTAGCGCTGCAGGCACACCTTTTCCAATAACGTCCGCAATCCCGAAGTTTAAAATACCATTTTCTCCTTCTGTAAAATGGTAGTAATCTCCATTCAGCTGACGATATGGCACACTAATAGCTCCGATATCTAACGTTTTATATGTAGGAATTTCTGTTTTTAATAATGTTTTTTGCATATTAGCCGCCACTTGCATTTCTGATTTCAATTCAAGACGTTCTGTATTTAACTGTTCGAATTTACTATTTGCAACACGGTATGCAATTAATGATTCCAATAAAAATTGCAATGATTGTTTGTATTCACTAACTGTTTCACCATAAATCGAGTCCATTGCCTTCATATGTATGCGGACAATCTCTTCTGGGAAAATATTTCGATTCACAAAAGAGGAACTCATTACTTTTGCTTCCATCAAGTACTTTTCATCATTCGTTTGCAAAAACTTCTCTAACAAATCTGTGTATATTTTCGTATCTTTTAAAATGTTTTGCATATGCTTCAGTCCCCCTGTTTTTTTTATGTTAGAACCTAACATATGATCATGTTATCGTATAAATTTAATGGTAAACGGAATGCTATACCATTCTCCTTGATAAGCTTTTATTGCACCAAAAATTGTAAAGATGATGACTAAAAGTCCAACAATCGGCAATAAAATAAACCCAATTAATAAAATTTTCAAGATCACCGCGATAATGCCATAAATTACGAATGAAATTAAAAAGTTAAGATAGTTTTTTCCATGGAAATCGACAAACTTTGAATCATCCCTTTTCAATAACCAAATAAGAAGAGGTCCGATAATCGTTGTGAAAAAACTCGTTAAATAAATGAGCATCGCAAAAATTCGCTCATCATTATTCGGTTCCACATAATATTTATCTCCATCCACAAAAATCGTCGTTCGATTATTTGTCATGTTTATCCTCCAATATAATTATATCATTATGAAAATAATATCACTTTTTGGTTTTATTTGCTATATGGGAAAGGGCTTATTGTATTAAAAAAGAACTTCTAAATTATCCATTTCCATTAGGTATTTTCGTCTATAAATTTAGATAAGTGCAAAAATGAACTAATTTAAATAGAAGCAATACCTTGTTCTATCTTAATAAGTGCTGCATAATTAAAACTCTAACTTATGGGTGAGCACTACCGAACTATTGGTTTGCTCCGCTGCTAAAAGCCTTCGTGACCGATTTCAGCCTAAGACACTCACTGAACGATCGATCTCCCTACAGCACAACATCCACGCACGCATATTTTAAGAATCACTTATTACTATCTTTTTTATCTCGTTGTCCCATAAATGAATCGTACTTTCGAATAACGATAGTTAATCGCTTATATAATCATCTTTTAGCTGTTTTCTTGCAACTTCGACCTGCATTCTTGCAACTTCGGCACATATTCTTGCAACTTCGGCCTATATTCTTGCGACTTCGACCTGTATTCTTGCAACTTCGGCACACATTCTTGCAACTTCGGCACGTATTCTTGCAACTTATAGCCGTATTCTTGCAACTTCGGGCCGCATTCTTGCAACTTCGACCTGCATTCTTGCAACTTCGGCCTATATTCTTGCAACTTCGACCAGTATTCTTGCAACTTCGACCAGTATTCTTGCAACTTCGACCAGTATTCTTGCAACTTCGGCACATATTCTTGCAACTTCGACCTACATTCTTGCAACTTCGACCTGCATTCTTGCAACTTCGGCACACATTCTTGCAACTTCGGCACGTATTCTTGCAACTTATAGCCGTATTCTTGCAACTTCGGGCCGCATTCTTGCAACTTCGACCTGCATTCTTGCAACTTCGGCCTATATTCTTGCAACTTCGGGCACGCATTCTTGCAACTTCGGCACGTATTCTTGCAACTTCGGCACATATTCTTGCAACTTCGGCACATATTCTTGCAACTTCGACCTACATTCTTGCAACTTCGACCTGCATTCTTGCAACTTCGGCACATATTCTTGCAACTTCGGCCAGTATTCTTGCAACTTCGGCCAGTATTCTTGC
Organism: Pseudogracilibacillus sp. SO10305; assembly: GCF_037072005.1. Taxonomy (NCBI): domain Bacteria; kingdom Bacillati; phylum Bacillota; class Bacilli; order Caryophanales; family Bacillaceae; genus Pseudogracilibacillus; species Pseudogracilibacillus sp. SO10305. The sequence goes on from NZ_JAXHDE010000024.1 coordinate 10,018, forward strand.
AACTTCGGCCTATATTCTTGCAACTTATAGCCGCATTCTTGCAACTCCGACCAGTATTCTTGCAACTACCTAGTTTCCATTTTTGTATTTTGGAGCAAATACAATATAATACTTACATCTCCACTGTGTCTATTCTCATCCTGCATTAGGATTGCCTCCTTCTCTTCTAAGATATGCTGGTCTGGAAACCAACTTTATCTTATCACGAGAGGAAGCATTTATAATACCATACTAAAAGATACATAAAACCCCCGGCAGAGCCAGAGATTTTCAAATGCACAAAATGCACAAAAAACACAGAAACGGTACTAAACCGCTTCTGTGCATTAGCAAAAATTATTTTGGAATAATTTTTAACACTGAACCTGACACCCCATCCAACACTGTTTCATGATATGTTCCATCTACCCAATCTTCTGCTTGGTCACGATACCATTCACTTCTAAAATGCCCCGATTGCCCTGGACTAACCGTATGATAGCCAGTTGTTGGCTCTTCCATATCAATGACAAAACGCCATGAAGCCCCATGATTCACTATACCATCTTCTCCAGCACGTGCCGCTAAAGGGGTTACCGCACTCCCATCAACAGGCAAAGGTTTTCCAGCATCAAAAAAATAACCTAATAATTTATTCGCACTTGATAAAGGATGTTTAAATTGAACTTGATGAAAATCGCCCCATTTCCATTTCGACTCGTCTTTGCCAAAATCTTTCTCAATCGAAGCTATCGCCTCACGAAATGCAGTATAAACAATATGTTCGATTGTTCCTAATTCTGCTACCCAAATCGAATCATTTCCTAAACGGAGCAATTCATCTGTCGTTTGGCCTCTTCCACTAAACAAATCGAACACCGCTTCATCAATATCTGTATATAAAATTTCCTCCAATTGAACGAACCACTGATCAAATAATAACGGTGCTGCTAAATTTTTATCATTCACAAAATTCCATTCTTCCAATAAATCTAATAATTGCTGTTCACGTTCATCCAACTCTACCTCTTCTAATAAACTTACAAAATAAGGTACAAACTCGCGTGCTCGTAAATTTGTAGCATCCATTTGCAATGCTTGCATATCTTCTACCGTTAACGCGTCACTATCATCTAATACTTCAAATATACGTTCATACCGATATGGTTGAGCCCATACATTACTAATATGGTATGGATATTTTTCAGAAGCTACTTTATTATTCGCCGTCGCAATAAAACCTTTTTCTGGATTCACGACTTTCGGCAACTCATCAAATGATATAAAATCATTCCATTCATTTTTCGCATCCCATCCCTCTAATGGAAGCAATGCATCTGTGCCATCTTCATAGATTGGTATTTTTCCATTCGCTTTATACGCAATCGTACCGTCAACATCCGCAAATACGAAATTTTGTACAGGCGCATGGAAATCTTCTAATCCCTTTTCAAAACTTTCCCAATCTGTCGCACGATTCATTTGCAAAATTGCTTGTAATTCTGTCGTAGCATCTAACGCAGTCCACCGTAGCGACAACACATTATTTGCCCCTGTTTCCTTCGCAAATTCAGATATAATTGGACCATGACGTGTTTCTACTACCTCATAATCAATCGTTTCTCCGTCCTTTACCATAATGGGCTCTGCAATTACCTCTGCATCTTCCCACTCTTCTTCAAATAAAAATTGGGTAGCATTATCTGGATTTCTTTTTTCAATATACAATTGTTGTACATCTGGTCCAGTATTCGTAACACCCCAAGCAATTTGTTCGTTATGCCCTAAAATAATACCTGGAACTCCAGCAAAAATAACACCACTTACATTCATATCTTCCGCCTCTAAATGCATTTGCAGCCATACTGACGGAGTCGCAAGCCCTAAATGCGGATCATCTGCTAAATAAGGTTTTCCAGAGGTCGTCTTTTCTCCACTAACAACCCAATTATTGCTCCCATTAAATTCATCAGGAACCACCACATCTTTAAAACTTGTTGCAATATCTAGTTCTACATCTTCTATCATCGTTTTGGCATTTTTTGGATAGGAAGGAAATATTTCTAAAGCCTTCGCTTCATCAAAAGTTTCTAACAAGTAATAATTGAACGCTTGCCTTTCCCAATGACCACCTAAATCAAATGCCATATACTTTCCAATCGTTAAAGAATCTAAAGGTGTCCAAGGTTCAGGTGTTGTGCCAAGTAAAGTAAATTCAACTGGCAATGTACCATCGTCAGCCGCTTCTTCTATATAAGCATTCACTCCATCACTAAACCATTGCAACACTTCTTTTGCTTCGTCTGAATATACATCATACGATTTTTCCGCAGCACGTCTTAATCCAAGAGTTCTGAAATACTTATCATTATCGACAGTCGCTTCACCAATCACTTCACTCAATGTACCAGACGCTTGCCTCCGTGATAATTCCATTTGGAACAATCGATGTTGGGCTTGTATATATCCTTGTGCCGTATACAAATCTTGCATATTTTTTGCCTTTATATGTGGTACTCCATGCTCATCTGTCTCCACAATCACTTCTTCTTTTACTGGTAAAGTGACCTCACCCTCTACAATAGGCAAAGATTTATGTACAAAATTGTACCCATATATGACAGCACCAACAACACCGATGAGTAAAACAGCTAATACAATATAAATAACTCTCAACCATACTCGACGTTTCTTCTGATTGTCTTGTCGTTTATATGCTATTTCCTCCATCACATTCCCTCCATTTTAAAACGGAAATTGATTCAACCACTGGCCTCCATCCATCGTCACTACTTCACCATTAATATATGCAGCATCTTTTGAGAATAAAAATGCAGCTAAACCAGCGATTTCTTCCGGTGTTCCAAAACGTTTTAATGGAATAGAATTACGTGTCCGTTCCGTCATTTCTTCCGACAACATTAACTTATCCGCTCCACCTGTTCGCTCAATTGGCCCTGGTGCAATCGCATTAACACGAATGCCATATTTCGATCCCCATTCCACAGCCAATGTACGAGTTAAACTCAATACGCCTGCTTTCGCCGCAGCACTATGTACCACACCAACTCCGGCATCCCATGCATATGTTGCAACCATATTAATCATCGATCCTTGTTTTTTCTGATCAATCCAATATTTTCCCACAGCTTGCGAACAATAAAACGTACCATTCAACACAATATCAATGACAGAATTCCAACCATTTACAGATAAATCTTCTGCATACACAACAAAATTTCCTGCCGCATTATTTACTAAATGATCAATTGTCCCGAACATTTCTACCGTCTCTTTCACCATACGGTCAACATCATCTACATTTCTAACATCCATTTGCACAAAGCCTACTTTTCCAGATGCTGTTTCTTCAAGTTCTTTTTTTACTTCTTGTAGTTTTTCTTCATTTCTTCCCGTAATAACAACATTTGCCCCATCATCCGCAAATCTCTTTGCCATATATTTCCCCATTCCACTTGATCCACCTGTTACAATAACTGTTTCGCCTTTCATTTTAACATCCTCCTCTTTGTAATCGCTTTCTTTATTCCAAAGCGCAAAAATGAATAACCATTCACTATCTATGTATCAATTTTATCAAATAAAATTGTATATGCAAGTAGAAAATAAAGCGTTTTCACATAAATCTCGACGATAACGGAAGAAACAAGACCATTTTAAAGAGATTCGTAGATAAACATATAAAAATTTACGCTAAACAATACTGAACAAAAACTATGCCGTTATATGACGATGAGAGAGGTTTGCAAACTTTTTTTGCTATCGGTACGATTAATAGTGTAGATTTCATAGGAGGTGAATCGCCGTTAGTACTTTAATAAAAGAAACGGCTATTGAATTAAAAAGTGGTGAATTAGTTCACTTTAGAAACCCGACAGAAGACGATGGAAGTGAAATGTTTCGCATAGTAGAAGAATCGAAAGTGTTAGATGTAAACTCTCCGTATAGTTATTTAATGTGGAGTAAATTTTTCTCTAATACATCGATCGTTGCAGAAACGGAGGATGGAGAGATTATCGGTTTTGTTTCAGGATTTATTCAGCCTGAGGCTCCAGACACTTTTTTCGTTTGGCAAGTTGCCGTTGATTCAACATATCGCGGGAACGGACTGGCAACGAAACTAATTCATCGAATTTTAAGCCAATTAAAAGAAACAGAAGACGTGAAATATTTGGAAGCAACTGTTACACCGTCAAACATTCCTTCTAGCAGTTTATTTAGAGGAATGGCAAAGAAATACCGTGCAAATTGCGCTATTTTTGACTGTTTTACAGAAGAACAATTTCCAACAGATGATCACGAAAAAGAATTGACGTACCGTATTGGACCAATTCAATAAAAATAATGGAGGATTAAAAATTAATGACAATCACAATGGAAGATTCCAAAGTGACAATGAAAACTTTTGAAACATATGAATCAGAGGTAAGGAGTTACAGCCGTAGTTTTCCAACTGTATTTAAAAAAGCGAAAGGGTATAAATTATGGGATGTAGACGGAAACGAATATATCGACTTTTTCGCTGGAGCTGGAACATTAAATTACGGTCATAATAATGAACAAATGAAAGATAAACTAGTTGAGTATATTACGAGTGATGCAATTACTCACAGTTTAGATATGGCAACAGAAGCTCGTGGAGCATTTTTACAAAAGTTCCATGATGTTATTCTTGCACCGAGAAACTTAGATTACAAAGTGATGTTCCCAGGTCCAACTGGAACGAACGCAGTAGAAAGTGCGTTAAAATTAGCGAGAAAAGCAACAGGTAGAACAAATATTATGAGTTTTACAAACGCTTTTCATGGGATGACAATCGGATCACTCGCAATTACTGGGAATCAGACAAAACGTGAAGGTGCTGGGATTCCACTAACAAATACTGTTTCCATGCCTTTTGATGCATATGATGAAAATACAGACTCACTTTCATTAATTGAAAGTTATTTAAATAATACAAGTAGTGGTGTGGACTTACCCGCTGCTATTATCGTTGAAACGGTACAAGGTGAAGGCGGAATTAACGCAGCAAGCGAAGAGTGGTTACGAGGAATCGAAAAAATAGCCCGAAAATTTGAAATATTGCTAATTGTCGACGACATTCAAGCAGGTTGTGGACGTACTGGTACATTTTTCAGTTTTGAACGTGCTGGGATTACACCAGATATCGTTTGTTTATCAAAATCAATTGGTGGATATGGATTGCCAATGGCAATTACATTATTCAATAAAGAATTAGATATTTGGGGACCCGGTGAGCATAACGGAACATTCCGTGGAAACAACTTAGCTTTTATCGCTGCAACAGAGGCGCTCACTTATTGGGAAAACGATACTTTTTCAAATGAAATTGATAAAAAAGCAGCCTTAATTGAGGATTTTACAACAGAAATGGTACAGAAATATCCAGAAATTAAAGGAGAAACTCGTGGACGTGGTTTAATGCAAGGTGTTGCATGTCATGTTGACGGTGTCGCAGAAAAAATTTGTGCCGCATCATTTGAACAAGGATTATTAATGGAAACATCTGGTCCAAAAGATGAAGTATTCAAATTTTTACCACCTTTAATGATCGATGAAGAAGGGCTTAAAAAAGGATTCCAAATTATCGAAAATAGTATACAATCAATCGTAGAAGAATTGTAGGAGGAAACGAAACATGATCGTAAGACATTTAAAAGACATTTTAGATACAGAAAAAGAAGTAAAAGCTGACACTTGGTCTAGTAGAAGATTATTATTAAAAGATGATAAAATGGGATTCTCATTCCATGAAACGATCATTTATGCTGGAACTGAAACACATATCCATTACAAAAATCACCTTGAAGCAGTGTACTGTGTAAGTGGCGATGGGGAAATCGAAACAATTAAAGATGGAAAAGTGTACCCTATTACTGATGGAACAATGTATGCATTAAATGATAATGATGAACATTATTTACGTGGTGGGAAAGAAGATATGCGTCTTATTTGCGTATTCAATCCACCATTAGTTGGAACTGAAACACATGATGAAGATGGAGTATATCCTTTATTAGAGGATTAATATATAAAAAGGCGGCAAGCACTTTATTAAACATTGTGCTTGCCGCTTTTTTATATTAAATTGTTATTTTATTTCCCCTGTCCAGCCGTTCATTCCATCCACCATATTAA
>NZ_JAXHDE010000025.1:0-15004 GCF_037072005.1 Pseudogracilibacillus sp. SO10305
ATTATGCAATTAAATATACCTACATTAACATTGAACGATGGTTTAACGATACCATCAATTGGTCTTGGAACATTTCTTTTAAAAGGAGAAGAAGGTGTCAAGAGTATCCATAACGCTATAGATTGTGGATATAGGTTACTTGATTCAGCGTATAACTATGAAAATGAAGGTACTTTAGGTGAAGCAATTAAGAATAGTAATATTTCAAGGGATCAATTGAGAGTAACTTCTAAATTACCAGGAAGGTACCATGAATACAACTTAGCTCTGGAAACTATTCATGAATCATTGTATAGATCAGGGCTAGATTACTTTGACTTATATTTAATACATTGGCCAAATCCAATTACAAACAAGTATATGGACGCATGGCATGCTTTAATTGATGCGAAGGAAGAAGGTTTGATTCGGTCCATAGGAGTGTGTAACTTTCTTCCAGAGCATATTGAAAGACTATATGAAGAAACTGGAGTATATCCATCATTAAATCAAATTGAATTACATCCGTATTATAATCAAGAAAAGTTAAGAGCATGGAATACTGAACATGGAATTATAACGCAGTCTTGGAGTCCACTTGGTAGGCTGAACGGTTCAATGGAAGAAAAAGTTGTAAAAGAATTAGCGCGAAAATATGACAAAAATGAAGCGCAAATTATCCTTCGTTGGCATTTTCAGTTAGGATGTGTAACTATTCCAAAATCATCTAATAAATTAAGACAAGTAGAAAATGTTAATATATTTGATTTTAAATTAACAAATGAAGAAATGGATAAAATATCGCTTTTAAGTCGTGTAACTGGAAGAAATAAAAATCAAGATCCAGCACATTATGAGGAATTTTAATATATATATATAGGAGGAATAATGTGAAAATAACTGATGTAAAAGTATACGTCTTAAAAAATAAATTAGAAAGGCCTTTTGCAGCATCACAAGGATGGATTAAACAGCGTTCCGCAACAATTGTTGAAGTCACTACAGATGAAGGAGTTACTGGTTGGGGAGAAGCTTTATGTCAAGGGTTTCAGCATCCAGAAATTTCAGCTGCAACTATTGTGTATGCATTGAAAGATTTAATTGTCGGTGAGAATCCAATGGAAACAGAATTTTTATGGCATAAAATGTATACATATACACGTGATTATGGGAGAAAAGGTGCAATCATTGGTGCGATTAGTGCTATTGATATTGCGTTATGGGATATTAAAGGAAAGGTATTTAATCAACCCGTTCATTGTTTGTTAGGGGGTGCATTTCGAGATAAGGTTGAAGCTTATGCTACTGGCTTTTTTCGTATCGAGGGGAAGGGAGAGGCTAGTAGACTTAAGGAAGAAGCCTTGTCACACTTGGAAAATGGTTTTAGATTAATGAAAGTAAAATTAGGATTTGGTGTACAAGATGATGTCGAGGTTATGGAGAGTATTTTTGATACCGTAGGTCACGAAGCTGAAATTATGATAGATGTGAATCATGCATATGGAGTAGCAGATGTTGTTAGGCTTGGAAAGCAGTTAGAGCATCATCCGATAAGATGGCTGGAAGAACCGGTTATTCCAGAGGACTTCGACGGTTATAGAGAAGTGAGGAATAAACTAAGCATCCCAATTGCAGGTGGCGAAAATGAATATACTGGTTATGGTTTTAAAAATTTATGCGAAAAGAATGCTGTAGATATTGCCCAACCAGATATTTGTATTTCCGGAGGTTTCACATCGGGACAACATATTAATAGTTTAGCAATGTTTTATGGAATAGAAGTGAATCCACATGTTTGGGGAACTGCAGTAGGGCAATATGCATCAATGCACTACATTGCATCTATACCAATATCAAACTATTCCCTATTTGCAACAGAACCAATTTTTGAATATGATACTTCTACACATCCTTTTAGAACAACTTTGGTGCATAACCCAATAATACATGATGAGGGATGGATTGATGTTCCGCATACAGCTGGAATAGGTGTAGATATTAATAGAGAATATTTAAATGAGTATGCAATTTTATATGGTGAATAAAAATATTTTAATATAACTTAATAATTAAAATCAAGTGAACAGTAGTTAACATAAAGCTGATGATTGTTCTGAGAAAACAATTCATCGGCTTTTTGATTGTTTAATTAACTCTGTGTTTTATGGGTTCAGAAAATATTAGTAATGGAATGATTGTTGTCCATTATATAAAGTAAATAAAAGAAAAGTTAGGTAAACTGAATTCTGAATATTGTGTAAATTGAACAAAAATAACTATTTAAATTTATGGAAAACTATATAATTTCACAATTGAATAACAAACTAATATTGCATATACTTTAGTTCAAACATCTTTTAAGATAAAAAAACTTGAAAGGGGTTATTGAATCTAACATAAAATTGCAAGCGATTACATTGAGTGTGAATTAAAATTATTATTTGGCTTTGTATCGTTTTTTGAGAAAATATACCGAATTATTAAATTAATTAGGAGGTAATTTTAATATGGAAAACAAAGTTCGATTACCTAGTAAGCTAGAGGTTATTATTTTATTAGCTTTGTTTTTATTAATTATGGCGTCTTCAGCCCTGTGGATGGATATACCGTTTCAGTTATCGTTATTTATCGTGTGGTTTCTATTTATAATAGGAGGACTTTATTTAGGTCACACGTATAATGATTTACAAGGAGCTATTGCATCGGGCATTTATAAAGGCATGGAGGCAACTTTGATTGTTGTTGCTGTAGGTGCATTAATTGGTACGTGGATTTCAGGTGGTATTGTTCCAACATTAATTTATTATGGTCTTGCAATTATTCATCCAACTGTATTTTTAACCGCTGCAGTTATTCTATGTTCTTTAACGTCGTTATTTACAGGTACATCTTATGGAACAGTAGGTACAACAGGAGTAGCAATGTTAGCAGTAGGAGCGAGTTTTGGAATTCCATTACCGTTAGTTGCTGGAGCAGTGCTTTCCGGTGCGTATTTTGGAGATAAGATTTCCCCATTATCAGATACGACTATTTTAGCAGCATCACTGTCAAAAGTTGAATTAATGGATCATGTTAAGTCGATGTTGTATGTAAGTTTACCAAGTTTAGTTATTTCATGTACTTTGTTTTTTATAACAGGTATATTTTATGTTGATAATACTGTAGATTTATCCGTAGTTGAGGCAAATATGGCATCTTTACAACAATATTTTAATATTGGATGGTATATGCTTATTCCGATATTTTTTACCTTGGCATTATTAGCTTTAAGAAAACCAGCACTTCCAACAATTGTCTTTGGAGCATTTTTAGGGGCGATTTGGACATGGTTATTCCAGGGTAATAATTTTTTATCATCATTAAAGATTGCTTATAGTGGTCCCGGGATGGAGTCTGGAGATGAATTTATTGATTTACTTCTTAACAGAGGTGGTATAGTTTCAATGTTAGAGGTTGTTCTCTTTTGTATACTAGCTTTGGGATTTGGCGGATTAATGGATAAAATGGGTATTATAACAGTGATTTCTGAAATGTTTTCACAGTGGGTTAGGAACAGTACAGGAAATCTAACAGTGTCAACTATTGTAACAGCATTTTTTGGTAACTTATTTGGTAGTGCAGGGTATGTGTCAATTATTACAGGTTCTAAAATGACTGAGAAAAATTATGATAGATTACATGTTGATCGTAGAGTGCTTTCTAGAAATACTGAGGCCGGAGGAACATTAACAGCTGCGATGGTGCCGTGGAATGACAACGCAATTTATATGGCAGGTGTTCTTGGACTTTCTACAATGGCTTACTTACCGTTCATGTGGTATGCATTTATAAGTATAGGGATAAGTATTTTGTATGGTTATACTGGAAAATTCATTTGGCGTACAAAAGAATATAGAGAAATTAATATAATAGAAGATATTGAAGAAGCGAAATAACAAGTACAATCGAAATAAGAGCCATGACAGTCATAGTAAGTAGTTCAGTTTTGGAGTACAAAATGACAAAATGTACTTCAAAATGGACTACTTTTTTCATTTTAACTTACATACCAAATTACATACAAAATGATTTATAAAATGCAATTGAAAATGATAATTGAATGAAAATTTGTGATTTTGTGGTATTATGATAATATAACTTATAGAAAAAATTGCTTATTCAACTAACGGGCAGGATAATGAGAAAAGGTTTTTTGATAGAAATAAGAAATTAGATGGTAAATTAGTTAAAAAGGCTGTGTTATAAATGAAAGTTTCTTTGATTGCTGCGATGGATAAGAATAGAGTGATTGGCAAAGAGAATGACATTCCTTGGAGGATTCCCAAGGACTGGGAATATGTTAAAAATACTACAAAGGGACATCCGATAATATTAGGTAGGAAGAACCTTGAATCAATCGGAAGAGCCTTACCTGACAGAAGAAATATTATTCTGACGAGAGATAAGGGGTTTACCTTTAATGGTTGTGAAATTGTTCATTCAATAGAAGATGTTTTTGAGTTATGTAAAAACGAAGAAGAAATTTTTATTTTCGGAGGAGAACAGATTTATAATTTGTTTTTCCCTTATGTTGAGAAAATGTACATCACAAAAATACATCATGAATTCGAAGGAGATACTTTTTTTCCAGAAGTGAATTATGAGGAATGGAATGAGGTATTTGCCCAAAAAGGGATAAAGAATGATAAAAATCCGTATAACTACTATTTTCATGTATATGAAAGAAAAAACTTATTGAGTTAACGGGTGCGTTAATTGAAGAAGAACAGTAAAGATAAAGCACAAGAGCTTGGGATTACTCCAAGCTCTTTTTGTCATTTGAAATAAATTATATCTTTCCAATCAAATTGTTTATCTGTAATCCCTAATCTTTGAGCAGGTGTCAAAACCTTTTTATCCGCTGATTTAAAAGGGCGACAAAAGTTGTAGTAAGTTCTTAGAATTGTAATCGCAAATTGAGCATACTTCGGATTGAAGTTAGCGTAAATATAGCTCTTCTTATCACCACGAGCTGTTGTTAATGGTCTTTCAAGAGATGATATATAACGTCTTATCTGTTGAATAAAGCTATTGGTCGAATGGTCATTAACATTTAATAGCATCTTTGCGATTTCGTTTGGTTCCAGAGCAGATAAATCCGTTCTACAATCAACTGAATAAAATCCTTTATCCTTAGTGGCTAATGGATGTTTGATAGGGTTATCGGCATATTTGCGATATCTTTCTCCATCTTTACTAATAGCCTCTTCGTGGAATTGATGACTTGTTAGTAATTCAGTTAGATAATGAGATGCCAAAGTCCGTAGAAACTTTGTTTTGAATCCTCTGATATCTCCCCAATCGAGCAGTTCTGCTTTTGCTTGTCCGAATTCTTTTAAGCATTGTTTTCTGCTTTTCGTCTTGTTAACTTGGCAAATAAAATGATGTGCATCGCTCAACCTTAATTCTTTCGTGAATACTCTATAAAAGGCGTTTCTAATAGAGAAGTCATCATCACTAATCATTCGCCATTCGTCGGCATTAACCATTTGTTTAATTAACCAATAGTGAGCAGTTGTAGTATAAGGAGCATCAACATTTAAACCATCGACAAATCTACTCCTATTAGTAATTTTCCCTAATTCGTGAAGATAAGCATTCCTATTTTCGCTATCGTTAGCGGATGGTTCTTGTGGATAATAAGACCAATCTAACCTATCATTTTTACGACTAAAAGTATTGAGATGGTCTTCTTTGAATTTTCTTGTATCTTCATTTAATTCATCCATTGAAATATTCCAATCATAGGCAACATCAGAACGGAACACATATCTTGATAAGACCTCAGCAGATACAACTATATACGTTTGCATATTAAGGTCTTCAAACCCCGTATATTTCTTTGAACCTTGTCCTTTCTTACGGACGTTATTTAGGTAGTAGTGCATCTTGTCCGTATTAAGCCACATCTCGTTAAATTTCTTTGTTTGAAGGGGTTGTGTCTCATATCGTTCTAAAAACTCCAAACAACGCCTATACAGCCACTCCAGCTTATGATAGTAGGTTCCAACTCCAATTCCTAAAATATCACAAGTACGACTGACTGAAACCCTTCCAACAACCATCTTAGCGAACATTGGAAGAATGGTGTTCTTTTGTTGGTGATAAGTAGTGGTTTCTTCTCTTTTTGGTAGAACATTAGTGAACTTCTTACACGCCTTACATTGATAGCGTTGAGATTTGCCCCTACTTTTCCCCCTTTTGTAAAATTGCTTCGGCTCATTGAATGGGGTTGATTCTTCTTCCGAGCAGCCTTCTTTATGAAATTGATAATCTGGCTCAACATCTTGGATGCTATTGATTTCTATAAGGCGTTTAATTTCTTCAACAACAGACCAATTAGATAAAGGGGTTACTGTACAGTTTTGCGATACACCTCTGCCAATAGGATTGTCATTGCAGTACATACCTTTATGACCTTTATCTTTGGAACTACCAGTCATTTTATATCGACTTGGTTTCCCTTTTACATCTTTGAATTTGTGCTGTTCTTTCCCAAAATTACAACAAAACGGATTGATGCAGTAATTATATTGAATGGGATATTCAGAACCGTTCCATTTAAAAGACGTTGGCAAGAACAACATTTTGTTATACCTTGTTGCAAATCGTTTTGGAGTTAATAAATCATATTGTTTAGCCCTATCTTTTAATTCTTCGTTTGAAATCGGAATTTTAACATCTACAATTTCATCTTCCTTCGTGGCTAATCTTTTAAGCTTGGTCATTGTCTATCAACCCACTCTATCTTTGATACCCATTTTTTCAACAATCCGCTTATTACTTCGCTTGTTGGCAATCCATTCAATAAACTTCTTATCGTCTAAAATGTTCAATAAGAATTCATCCACTGCTTCGCTTTCAGTACGCTCTGCATATTCAGCGTATTGCTTAACTATCACCCTTACTTGCTCTGATATTTCCCAATCCACAGACTTAGCGTTCTTATTTTTTGGCTCAAGAAATTGCATAGGAAAATGCACCCCTTTTTGCTTAGTAAATTGTAACCATTTTAACACACCAATTTGCATTCCTACAATAATTATTTCACGTTCGCATTTTTATATACATTTTAACTTACATTTTGTGGTGTAAATTAACAACAAACGTTGATTTAACAATAAAAAACGAGTATCAAATTCAGTTGCAATTTGATACTCATTTAGGTTTACATTTTCACTTTTTGTACTCCAAAACTGAACTACTTACAGTCATAGAAGTGACTTTATTGGTTCTTTTTCTATTCTACTAAAGTTATTCAATTGTTTATTATACACTATATAATGAATTGATTTATGAGATTTTTCGTATGTTTTGTCTATAGAGATGTACAATGTTTTTAGACTATACTTTAATGAATAAACGTAAATATTTTACAAATAAAAAGAAAGCGTTAACATGTAAGTTTTAATAAAATTCGTTATACCATTTAAGGTTTATATTAAAGAACTTAATAATTCCAACATAATAAAATAATAAGTAATGAAAAAAGTTATATATTTATAAACAATTAGAAAAATATTAAATGAAAAGTGGTGGAAAAATGGTTAATAAAGAAAATACTGACATATTCAAATTGATGGAAACAATACTTTCAGAGGAGCAAATTTTAATCGATATAGCCGATCGTTTTTCGTATAGTTTTGATGCTTCATTTGGCGAATATTTGCCAGATATTGTAGTACAACCAAAAAATAAAGATGAAGTTAGTGCTATTATTAAACTGGCTAACGATTATTTAATACCAGTATATCCACGTGGTACTGCAACGTCTTTAAGTGGTGGTTCATTAGCTGTTGAGGGTGGAATTATGTTGGATATGTCACAATTTAATCATAAATTAATTATCGACCAAGATAATTTGTTGGCTATTGTATCACCTAGTGTTATTACAAGCGAAATTCATAAAAGGGCAGAAAGTGTCGGATTATTTTATCCACCTGATCCAAGTAGTTCTCACGTATCAACTATTGGTGGCAATATTATGGAAAATTCAAGTGGTCCAAAAGGTTTGAAATATGGGACAACAAAAGAATATGTTATTGGATTAGAAATCGTTACCCCAACAGGAGAAATTATGAAAACTGGAGGAAAGACGGTGAAAAATGTAACGGGTTATGACCTTACTAGATTAATTGTAGGATCTGAGGGGACATTAGGCATTGTAACAGAGGCAACAATTCGATTAATCCCAAAACCGCAGGACAAAAAAACATTGATTGCATCTTTTGATCACATGATTGATTCTGGTAAAGCAATTACAAGTATTTTATCAAATGGGATCTTACCAAGTGCAATGGAATTAATGGATAATGCTTGTATTGAAGCAGTGGAAAATTATTCTCCAAGTGAATTACCTGTTGAAGCAGATGCGATTATTATCATTGAACTAGATGGTCATACAGATGCTGTACAAGAGGAGATTTTAAAATGTGAAGCCATATGTTATGAACACAGTGCATTAAATGTGCGCGTAGCAACTGATGAAGTAGAAAGAGAAAAAATTTGGAGAGGACGACGAATGGTCTCGCCAGCAATTACACAAATGGGGCCTACTAAAATTTCAGAAGATGCAACAGTTCCACGTAGTAAGATACCTGATATGATGAAGTGTTTGGAGGAAATTAAACAAAAATATAATTTGAATTTAGTCGTTTTTGGTCATGCGGGTGATGGAAATCTTCACCCAAACATTATTACAGATAAACGAAATCAGGAAGAAATGGGACGAGTGGAGGATGCAGTCGGTGAAATATTTGAGTCTGCCGTTAACTTAGGGGGGACGCTATCTGGCGAACATGGAATTGGAATATTAAAGTCTCCATACATGGAACTTGAATTGGGGGAGATTGGAATCCTAATGATGAAAAAAATTAAGGAAGCATGGGATCCAAATAATATTTTAAATCCTGGGAAAATATTTCCAAAGGAAGGACAATCTAAGGTGGTGCTCAGATAAAATGGGAAAATATCAAACAAAAGAGGCAGATGACTATATATCTTTATTACATGATCTAACGTTTGAATCTGCGAATAAATGTATTCAATGTGGTTATTGTTTACCAGTCTGTCCTACATATAAAACGATGGGAAATGAAGCACAGTCTCCGCGTGGAAGAATAAATCTAGTGAAATTAGCAGCAGAAGGTAAAATAAATATCCAAAAAGATCTAGCTGAGTCTATCGATTTATGTTTAGGTTGTAGGGCTTGTGAAGTTGCTTGTCCAGTAAATGTACCATATGGAGAAATATATGAGGGTGCGTTGGAAGTTATTAATAAAGAGAAGCAAGTTATTAATAACCAAAAAGATGAAAAAAAAGATAAATTATTAAATGCAACCTTAACTAAGTTGTTTCCCTATAAAAAAAGACTTCGTACCATAGGGAATTTTACTTGGTTTTATCAGAACTCAGGGTTAGGTAAAGTAGTAAGAAAAACAAAGATAATTAATCGTATTTCTAAACCACTAGGCCAGTTTGAGAAGGTACTTCCAACGATTGAAAAGCCAAGAACAAGATATAAGTTTGGTAAACTGTTTAAAGCCACGGGTGAAAAAAAATTAACAGTGGCATTTTTTCCTGGATGTATTATGGATGCAGTGATGTCAAAAATAAATCGACTCACAATCGAATTATTACAAAAATGTGGTTGTGATGTGTTTATTCCAGATACAGCGACTTGTTGTGGAGCATTACATGCGCACCAAGGTAAAGTTGAAGAGGCGAGAGAGTTGGCAAAACAAAATATACAGGCGTTTGAAGAATTAAATGTTCTATATGTAATTAATAATGCGGGTGGTTGTGGAGCCATGCTTTATGAGTATGATAAATTACTTTCGGGTGAAAAAGAGTGGTATGAAAAAGCTAAATCTTTTGTCAAGAAATCTAAAGATGTTCATGAAGTATTAAATCAAATTGGTCCATTGCCTTATACTAAATCATGGAAAGGTTTAATTACCTATCAAGATTCTTGCCATCTAAGAAATGTGCAAGGAGTAATTGAAGAACCAAGGGCATTATTAAATTCAATTCCAGGTGCGACATTTATTGAAATGAATAACAGTGATCTTTGTTGTGCATCTGGTGGAATTTATAATTTAATGCATTTTAATGAATCTATGGATATATTAGATGAAAAAATGGTTGATGTTATAAATACAAAGGCAAAGACACTTGTCACGACAAATCCAGGATGTTTGCTCCAAATGAAATTAGGTGTTGATCGAAATGAACATGCAGGAGATATAGAAGTATTACATTTAATTGAAGTACTTGCTATGACTTGTGGTATAGAATAAATTTTTTAATTATATTGAGGTGATTATAATGGATAAGCAAAAATATGGAAAGTATCCTCATTATTTTCCTATGGGAGATCAAGCAATTGTGGCGCAATTTGAAAAAATCATTTCAATAGAAGTGAGTAGAAAAATCCAATCATTTTCCGAAGTCATAAAACGAGAGGAAATTGAAGGTATTACTGATTTATTGTTAGCTTATAACAATTTAACAGTTTGTTATAATCCAATGGTGATAAATTATAGTGAATTATTAAATATACTTATAAAATTGGCTGAAAATATTACTGAAGAATCTATCGTAGAAAATAAAACTATTCATATTCCCGTGTCATTTAGTGAGAAACATGGAAAAGACTTGTCGAAAATTTCTGAAGTGTCTGGATTAACAATTGATGAAACAATAAATACTCTTCATAAGAAAGAGTATTTTGTTTATATGATTGGTTTTATTGCTGGATATCCTTATTGTGGGAATATTGATGAAAAATTAAGATTAAATAGGCGTGCGAACCCACGCCAAAATGTGAAAAAGGGAACAATTCAAATTGCTGATAAACAAATTGGTATTATGACTATGGATGCTCCATCTGGTTGGCATCATGTTGGATGGACACCGATGGAAATATTCAATCCATACCTTGTTCCGCCGGGGCTATTGAGTCCAGGAAATCGAGTGAAATTTATACCAGTTGATGAGAACGAGACAGAAAAATGGTGTTCGGAGCGACAGAAGGAGTGGGACATGGAATGGAATTTGTAAGAATAAAGAAACCTGGTTTATTAACAACCGTACAAGATTTAGGGAGGCCAAACTATAGGAAATATGGTGTGTCTGTTTCAGGAGTAATGGATCAATATTCTTTTCGAATTGCTAATCTCCTCGTCGGTAATAAAGAAAATGAAGCTGGATTAGAAGTAACGTTGATTGGACCGACATTAGAATTTACAGAGGATGTTTTTTTTACAATTACAGGTGCAAACTTAACGCCTAGTTTAAACAATGTTGAAATCCCGATGTGGTCTGTCGTACGAGCCAAAGAAGGTGATATTCTACGATTCGGTCAATGTGTTTATGGATGTAGAGCATATATTGCATTTTCAGGTGGAATTGATGTTCCAGAAGTAATGGATAGTAAATCGACCTTTCTAAGAGGAAACTACGGTGGTTTTAAAGGAAGAGCATTAGCCAAAGATGATGTGTTAACGTTGAAGGATCCGGTATATAATATTCCATACAGAAGATTACGGTCAATAGATATACCAGATTTTGCAGTAAAACGGAAAGTGCGTTTTATTGGAGGTCCACATGAAAATGAATTTGAATCCCACTCTGTGGATACCTTTTTAACTACCGCTTACACGTTGTCGAATTCTTCTGACAGAATGGGTTATCGACTAGAGGGTGAAGTGTTACAGCATAAAAGACAGGCAGATATCTTTTCAGATTTCATTGCAGTGGGTACGATTCAAGTTCCAGGTAGTGGATTACCCATAATACATATGGCAGATTGTGGTACATCTGGTGGTTATACGAAAATGGGAGTAGTTATTAGTTGTGATATCCCGTATGTTGCTCAGTTAAAGCCAGGAGATCAAATAAACTTTGAAAAAGTATCCGTAGAAAAAGCACTTGATGAAATGTATAAAATGGAGGAATTTATTAAACAAATTAAATTGAATAATCGTCTATTTATTAATTGAGGCTATTTTATTATTTAACTTAGAAGAAAACAACAAACTTTATTAATAGGTAAATAGAGTAAAGAAGTATTAATAAAAAGAAAGAGGGAGGTAAAACATGGGTAATGGTATCATTTTAATGGGTATGGTAACATATTTTTTAATTATTCTTGGTATGGGGTTATATTTTAGTCGTGTGGAGATGAATAGGGAAAAATATATGTTGGGTGAAAGAAAGATTCCAGGATGGGTTTTAGCTTTTTCGGAAAGAGCAACAGGATCCTCTGCATGGCTATTATTAGGGTTTACAGGATTTACGTTTGCAACAGGATTATCAGCTATTTGGATGGCTGTAGGGTCCGCGCTAGGCGCGATAATAGCTTGGGTTTGGCTTGCAAAAAAGTTTATGATTAAAACAAAGGAGAATAATGCATTAACACTCCCGGCATTTATAGCCGATATGTTTGATCATAATAGAAAAATGATATTATTGACTTCGACAATTGTTATTGTATTATTTTTTATATTTTATTTAGGTGCACAAATTGCTGGTGCAGGAAAAACGTTACATGAAACTTTTGGATGGAATCCTATTCTGACAATGTTTATTTGTACACTTGTTATGATTATATTAACATTTTGGGGTGGATTCACTTCCGTAGTTTGGACAGATATGGTACAAGGCATTTTAATGCTTCTAACACTTACCATTATACCTATAATTGCACTTTATCAAGTCTATTCTCAAGATTTATCTATAGTGGATACCTTAGCTGAAACAGGTCAAGGAATGAATTCGTGGACTGGTGGATTAACTGGAATAGCACTTGGAGTTTTATTTTTTAATAATTTTTCTTACTTTTTTGGCTATTTTGGAGGCCAGCCTCAATTGAGTACACGATTTATGGCTTTAAAAAATGATCGTGAACGAAAAGTAGGAACACTTACAGTTGTATTTTGGTCAACAATTTCTTTTACTGGGGCGTTCTTAATAGGGCTGACTGGGTTAACTTTATATGGATCTAATGGAGTTGACGATGTGGAAATGATACTTCCACATATGGTATTAGACTTGACTCCTGCATGGTTAGCTGGAATTTTATTATCAGGGATTATAGCAGCAATAATAACTACGGGAGATTCTCAGTTGATGGTGGTTGTAAGCTCTATTAATGAGGACCTTATTCGCGGGACATTTGGTATAAAATTAAGTGATCAAACTTTACTTAGATATTCTAAAATTACAGTTGTAGTAGCTTCGTTATTAGGCTTTGTAATGGCTCTTGCAACTGAATCATTGGTACTATTGATAGTAAGTTGGGCATGGGGGGGAGTAGGAAATACATTTTCTGTAGTAATACTATTAGCTTTCTTTTGGAAAAAATATTCAAGTATCGGGGTGTTGGCAACTATTATATCCGGATTAGTAAGCACAATTATATGGATTAGTACTCCACTTGATGCGCTGATTACCTCAAGATTTTCTACTTTTGTAATAGCTTTAATTTTTGGAGTTATATTTAGTTTTATATTTCCTGATAAAAAACCTACACTTAATGCTAGTTTAAAATGAAATATACTTTTTATAGATAATATACGACATTGTTATAATGTATAATATCACCTCATTCGTGGCTGAATTTTCAAACTGTTTAAAATGTACAATTATTAACCTAAAAATAGCAAGTTATTTGTAAGTATTGCCTATAGTTTTTAAGAAATATTAATCTTATACTAATAAATAAGTTATAGGATTATACAAAGAAAAAGTGTAAGCGTTTTCAAAATCGTTATTGTAGTATCTAAAAATTAAAGATGGGGGTAGATTTAGTGAGAAAAGGGCTGTTTTTTATGATTTCTGTCGTTGTAGTGTTTGTATTAGCAGCATGTGGAGGAGCAAATGATACCAATAAGACTACTGTAAACCAAGGAGCAAATAATACAGCAGATGCATCGGGTGAAGATGGTGAAAGTTATGTTTTAAAATTAGTTCATTCACACCCACAGGCTTCTATGCATCATCAATATGTTGAGTGGTTTGATGAAGAAATTCAGAAACGTAGTAATGGAAGGTTAAAAATAGAGGCCTACTCAGACGGTCAACTTATGCCAAGTGACCAAGAAATTCCAGCTATGCTTCAGGGGCAAGTTGATATGGTTCATTCAAGTTCAGCTATTGCTGGAAGTTTTGATCCAATTTGGTATTTTTTTGATTTACCGTTCTTGTTTAATTATGATCCTAATGATAATGATGTATATATGGATAATAAAAAGGCATTTATGGACAGCGAAGACGGTGGCCAAAAAGTTGCTAAGATGATGGAAGACAAAGGAATTAAAGTATTATCTATGAGTTCAACTGATATGTATGGTACGGTTTGGACCGGAAAAGAAGGGGATCTAATAACAGATCCGAAAAGTGCAAAAGGTTTAAAAATTCGTGTTCCGGGTGGGCCAGTTGCATCTGAAATGTTAAAAACCGTTGGTGCAAACGGAACATCTATTCCTGGACCAGAATTACCAACGGCTTTACAACAAGGGGTAGTTGATGGAATGATTATTGTCCCTCTATATGTATACGATAATAAGTTACCTATTGAAACACAGTCATTGTATCCGTTGATTAGTTATGTAATGCCATTTATGATTTCTATGGATACATTTGAATCATTGCCAGAAGATCTTCAGCAAATTTTAGTTGAGACAGGTAAGGATCTTGAGGTCCATGCAGATGCATTAGTTCGTGAAAAGGGTGCAGATGTGTTTGAAAAATTAGAAAGTGAACAAGATGTTGAGACATACTATCCTACTCAAGAGGAAATTAATGAATGGATGAAAGCAACAGAAGTAATGTATGAAAAGTACGCTGAAGAAGAACCCAGAGCAACTGAGTTGATTGAAGAAGCAAATAGAATTAAGGAAGAATTTAAAGATTAAAATAGTACATGTGAAATCGGCTAATTATAATTAGAATAATTGGCCGATTATACACTTTTATATGAAAC
>NZ_JAXHDE010000026.1:0-12196 GCF_037072005.1 Pseudogracilibacillus sp. SO10305
TCTTTTAAGATCTATTTTCTTCCTCCCGTATGTACGCCCGAAGTAATTTCATTAAAGCCCTTTTTTCAATTCTAGATACATAACTACGGGAGATATTTAATTGTTTTGCAATTTTTTTCTGTGTTAATATCTCACTTCTATGAATCCCATATCGGTGAATAATAACAAATAACTCCCGTTCTGATAAAAGATGAATATAACGATTTAACTTTTCAATTTCAATATGTTTTTCTATGGATGTCACAATATCTTCTACATCTGCTTCTAGTATATCGGCTAAAGTCATTTCATTTCCTTCTAAATCCTGGCCAATTGGACTATATAAAGACACATCTTTATTCGACTTTTTTAATGAACGTAAGTACATCAAAATTTCATTATCGATACAGCGAGCACAATATGTTGCGAGCTTTGCTCCTTTATTTGCCTTAAAACTTTCTACACCTTTAATTAAACCAATTGTCCCAATTGAAATTAAATCTTCGCTTTTTTCATTTGTATCATCATATTTTTTTACGATATGTGCAACTAGACGTAAATTATGTTCAATTAATTTATCCCTTGCCATCGTGTCGCCAGCAAGCATTGCTTCCACATATTTTTTTTCTTCTTCTTTGGATAATGGATGGGGGAATGCGTTGTTTTTAATATATGAAACGAATACGACGTACTGTTTTAAAAAATATGTCATTATCGCTAAAATTGTCGACATCTGATTCCTCCTATCACATATTTTTATCATTGTATGTATAAGACAGGAAGAAATTGCACGTCCAATTAAAAGAGATGAGACATAATTATTTTATAATTAAAGTTTATCTTTTTGTAATAAATATGATTGGGGTCAATTCGTGGAAAGTGTAGCAAATTTATGGAGGGCCTAGTCGGTCAAATAAAAAGAAAAAGTAATTCCAGTAAAAATTAACTTACTGAAATCACCTTTTTCGTTTCACCGAGTATTATCTCAGTTATTTAGCTTGTTTTTTATTTTTTGTTCGCATATATGTTTCATATTCATCTTCACGATGTCGTAAATAAGGTTTGACATTCGCTTTATGGGCAGCCCTTGAAAGCATATGTCCACCGACTGGGGAAGATAAAAATATGAATAAAATTGCTAAAAGTAATTTTCCACTTACGATTTGATGTGAACCGTAAAGAAACAAGAATGTTGCAAGTAAAATACTCATAATTCCTAAAGTAGGTGCTTTTGTTGCTGCATGTAATCGAGTGAAAACATCGGGGAATCGAATGATTCCTAAAGCACTAGAAAAAATGAAAAAGGTACCTGACAACATTAGAATGATAATGATAATATTCATAATGATACTAATCAGAGTCTCGGTCAATGATAACACCCATTTCTAAATATTTTGCTAATGCTAATGTACCGATAAAAGATAGAATCCCAATTAATAAAATAACATCGTTTAATTTTGTCGTTGCAAGTAAAATCGACGTTAATGCAGCGGTAGCCATTAAACAAACACCAATCACATCTAAAGCTGTAGCACGATCTGGATTTGATGGACCGATTAGGACACGATAGATAAGTAAAATTAAAGATAATGCAATTCCAGTAATACAAATTAGTGTTGTAATATATAATATATGTTCAACAACATGTAATACATCTATCATTTCGTCACCTCCATGATCGCTTTTTCAAATGTGTTTTTAATATCATTTATAGCTTCTTCTTTGTCTTCAATATCCATTGCATGAATGAAAATTTGTTTATTATCATCTGAAATGGCTACAGATAAAGTTCCAGGTGTTAACGTAATTAAATTTGCTAAAAGAGTGATTTCCCAATCTTTTTCGACTTCAACTGGAAGTGCAAAAATACCAGGTTCGAAATCAGGATTCCTCTTATATACTATTTTAACGATATCGATATTCGATAAAATAAGTTCGCGAATAAAGATAAGAAATAAAATGAAAAATTTATAAATTGGTGCTAAATAATATCGACTAGGGAAAAATCGATTTAATAAAAGTAATAGTAGAGCACCTAAAATATATCCAAAAATGAATGTGACGAATGTATAATTTTCACTCAAAAACATCCACATAAAGGATATAATTAAATTAACAACAATTTGAAAAGTCATGTTCATTACTCCTTTAATACGGAATTAATATATGCTTCTGGATTTAATAAGTATTCGCCAACAGTTTCAATATGAGGATATACAAACTCTGCGCCAATCCCCATAAAAATAGAGAGAATAATTAAAAATACAATAGGGTATAACATCCCGTTCGTACGTTTAACTTGAAAGTTCTTTTTCTTTTCTCCCCAAAATCCTAATATGAAAATTTTCATGACGGAATATAGAATAAGTAAACTCGTCAATAAACCGACAATGACAATAATCACATGATCTGTTTCAAAGGCTCCTTTTAGAAGTAATATTTTTCCGATAAAACCACTAAATGGAGGAATCCCCGCTAAAACGAATGTAGCAATAAAGAATATCCAGCCAAGTCTTGGATAATAATGAATTAGTCCACCCATTTTCTTTAAGTCAGATGTACCGACAATATATGTAATGACACCGACAAGTAAAAAGAGGGCAGTTTTAATAATCATATCATGAATTAAATAGTATGTTGAACCAGATAAACCTGTCTCATTAAATATTGCTAAACCAAGTAGTACAAAGCCTATAGAAGGAATCACATTATAAGCAATAATTAATTTAATATCATTCGTTGATAAAGCTCCTATGACACCAAAAATCATCGATAATCCTGCAATTATTATGAAGAAATTACGAATTGTATCTGATTCATATATAAAGATCAACGTATAAATACGTATAATCGAATAGATTCCGACTTTCGTTAACAATGCACCAAATAAAGCAGAAGTTACTGGATTCGGTACGATATATGATTTAGGCATCCAATAGTACAACGGGAAAAGTGCAGCTTTAGTTGCAAAAACGAAAAATAGTACAATACCAATCGTTGTTAATACGCCAGCTTGTTCTACTTCATGTACACGTTCTGCAATATGTGCCATATTCACTGTACCTACAACAGCATATAAAAATGCTACCGTCGTTACAAAAACTACAGATGAGAACAAATTAATTAATACATATTTTAAAGATTCTCGTAATTGTTCTTTGCTTCCTCCGAGAATAATTAATCCGTATGAAGCCATTAATAATACTTCAAAAAATACAAATAAGTTGAATAAATCTCCAGTTAAAAATGCGCCAGAAACACCACTGATTAACATAAATGTGAATGTATAAAAGTAAAATGTTTCTTTCCGTTCAGAGACTAGCTTTGGTGCAATAAAGATACACGCAGTACTTAATGTCGCTGTCGTTAAAACTAATAAAATAGATAAATAATCAGCGACAAAAATAATCCCATATGGAGCAACCCAACTACCAGCCTCTAAAACAATTGTACCATCTGTAAAAACGAGGTATGTAATCCATATAGTTAACGCTAAATGAATTAAAATAAATATTTTCGATAAAAACCTTGTGAATGTAACCCTTTTATTTGTAAAAGCAACAATCGTACCGGCTAAAAGCGGTAATACGATAGGTAGTATAGCTAAATTACTCATATTCATTGCCCCTTAATTGCTCCATATTATCTGTTTTATTTTCATTAATTGTTCGGTATGCAAGCACTAATACAACACTTGTAACCCCAAAACTAATTACAATGGAAGTTAAAATTAAAGCATGTGGTAATGGATCTGTATAATTCGTAATATTATCGACAATGATTGGTGGTTGGCCACGTTTCAATTTACCCATTGTTAAAATAAATAAGTGTGCCGCATGAGAAATTAAGCCTGTACCAATCGCAATTCGTAATAATTGTTTCTGTAAAAGATTATATACACCTGTCGCAAATAACACTCCAGCCAAAATCGCTATAATAAACTCCATTTATTTCGCCCCCTTATTGTTTCGTAATTTAATGAGGCCGAATACAGTTAATCCTGCTAGTCCTAAAACAGCAATTTCAAACAATGTATCAAATCCACGCATGTCTACTAAAATTACGTTTACGATGTTTCGTCCACCACCAATTGGAAGTGATGTTTCCACAAAGTATTCCGAAATTTTATCAAACCAGTTGCTACTTAATGCAGAAATACCAATTGCAGTCATTAATAGTCCAAAACCAATTGATACGATAAGGTTTGTAAAGATTGTTTTCTTTGTTTCTTCCCTTTTTCGTAATTTAGGAAAGTGATAGAAACAGAGTAAGAATAATGCCATTGTAATTGTTTCGATTACTAATTGTGTTAACGCTAAATCTGGTGCTCGATATAATACAAATAAAATTGCAACACCATATCCAGTAATACCTAAAATTAAAATGGCAGTGATATTATGGTTAGAAAAAATAGTTCCAACTGCAGCAATAGCGATTGCTATCACGACAACAACTTCAATGAACGTTACATCAGCTAAGTCTGACATATTTATAGCAAAGCCGTCTGTCATATACATGAAAATAAATGAGATGATAAACATAGAACCTACAATTAACAACATATAATTACGTAAAGATCCCGTCATATACGAATTTGTTACTTTTTTACTTCCATCATCTATATAGGTTAATGTTTTATCATACACTTTGTTAAAGCTTAACACACCTGGCAATACATCATATATTTTGCTCCATTTTTCTTTCGTCATATAAAGAATTGCTCCGAGTACTACAACAATTAATGACATTCTAAGTGGTGTATTAAATCCATGCCAGAACTTAATATGGTCATAAGATGCTGTAGCTTTAATACTCGTTGCAGCATGTACTAATAACCCGTTGTTAAATAAATTAGGAACTAAACCAATCGTAATAACTCCTAATACTAAAATAATAGGTGATAGTAACATACCGATAGAAACTTCTTTCGGTTTTGTTGGTAAGTCTTCCGGATTGTTTTTTGATTTACCAAAGACACCAAAAAATAAATACATCGAATATACGAATGTAAAAACACTTCCGAATACAGCTAAATAAGGAACAAGTGCAGCAATTATGCCTGATATATCAACATCATTTGCTGTTAAACCTAATGTCGCATCAAAAAATAATTCTTTACTATAAAATCCATTTAAAAATGGTAATGGAAACCCTGCCATTGAAAATGTCCCAAATAATGCTAAAGTTGCAGTAATAGGCATTAATGTATATAGTGCGCCGAGACGACGTATATCTCTCGTTCCTGATTGTACGTCGATGATGCCCGCTACCATAAACAAACTACCTTTAAATGTTGCATGGTTTAAAATGTGGAATACAGCAGCAAAAATAGCGATATCTGTTCCGAATCCTAACATTGCCATAATCATTCCAAGCTGACTTACTGTTGAAAAAGCTAAAATTGCTTTTAAATCGGTTTGTCGAACGGCCATGTAAGATCCCCAACATAATGTAATGATTCCAAAGGTCGTTACAATTATAAAAAACCAATCGTATTGCGAGAAAATCGGAGAAAAACGCGCAACTAAATATAACCCTGCTTTTACCATTGTTGCAGAGTGTAGGTAAGCACTAACTGGTGTAGGAGCTTCCATAGCATCCGGTAACCAAATATGAAAAGGGAATTGCGCTGATTTTGTAAAAGCTCCTATTAGAATAAAGATGAGTGCTAATGGTAAATACTCACTTTCCAAAATTAAATCTGCTTGATCTATCATTACTCGAATGCTCGTCGTATTAGTGATGACTGATAAAAGTAAAAAACCACCGAGCATACTTAAACCACCGAAAACAGTTATCATCATAGATTTTAATGCACCGTATCGGGATTTCTCTTTAAAATGCCAATATCCAATTAATAAAAATGATGAGATCGATGTTAATTCCCAGAAAGAATATAAAACGAAAATATTATCAGATAAAACAATTCCTAACATTGCGGACATAAACATTAATAAGTATACGTAGAAATGTCCTAGATTCTCTTGTTTGTCTAAATAAAAAATAGAATACAATACAACAAGAGATCCAATTCCAGTGATAAGTAGAACGAATAACAAGCTTAATCCATCTAAGTATAAATCAAAATTAATATGTAACGATGGAATCCATTCAAATACTTGTTTAATCGGGATGAAATCCTTTCCAATATATTGTATGAAAAATAAAAATATACTGAAAGGAACGAAAAAAACAAATATACCTGTGTGGATTGTTGATTTCCATCTACTTAAAGTAGGGATAAAAAATGCGATAATAAGTGGTGCTAATATTGCTAAAAGCATTCTCTGTTTGTCCTCCAATCTGCTCAAAAAAAACTACAATAAACTCAAAGCATATGTATTTAAGTATAGTGATATTTCGTTTAAAAATAAAGTATTAAACGCAAAAAAATTTAATGATAAAAATGATATAAGTTTCGTCGTGATAATTCCTTTTCAAGCAATAATATAAAGTGATCATCTAAATTCAATTGTACAGCATGTACATAAGTATCCATTAACATTTCATTTGATAATTCATTCATTTTCTTTCTCCTTTAAAATTCATGTCTGTTTAATTTATCATGAAAAGAACCCTTGGACAAGTAAAGATAAACCACTCTTTTCATGTGCATAAGCTGTGGGTAATGTTGGTGATAACTTTCAAGAAATCCGTTATATCAACGTTATGAAATAAGGGAAGTTATACACATTAGGCTAAAAGGGGGTGTATTTTGTCGAAAAGTCATCGTGTTTTGACAAAATTCCACCTGTTTTTCGACAAAAATTTACGCTCATCGGGGAACGACAACAAAATAATTGAATATTGTATGGGATATTTACATATTTTTTCATAGTGATCCATGTATATATAATATCTTGCGATAAGAATAGTAGATTGTTTTTAAAAATGCTTGTACGTGCTATAATTAAGCAGCAACAATTACTTTTAAATTGAATCAATGGATAAATATTGGAAGAGAATATATTAGAGGTGACAATTTTTGTTAAATTTATTTTTACCAAATAAACATGTAGATACGGTGTATGATATTACACCAACGTTTTTAAAAGAAAATGGAAAAAAAGCAGTTATTGTAGATTTGGACAATACATTAGTCCCTTGGAATGTAAGTAATGCTACAGAAGAAATAAAAACTTGGTTACATAGTATGGAAGAAGCTAATATTAAAGTAACGATTTTTTCTAATAATAATGAAGAAAGAGTACGGATATTTTCAGAACCGCTACATATTCCGTTTATTCATAAGGCAAATAAACCTTTAAAAACGAAATTTCGTCGTGCTCAAAAATTAATGGGTGTAAAAAAAGATGAAGTAGTCGTTATCGGTGATCAACTATTAACAGATATATTAGGTGGAAATCGGGCTGGCTTCTATACAATCTTGGTTGTACCAATCGTACAAAGTGATGCGGCAATTACAAAGTTCAACCGTCGTATGGAACGGAAAATTTTAAACAGATTTTATGCACAAGGAAAATTAACGAAAAGGGTGTTACATGATGAGTGATCTATTTTGTGGTGGTTGTGGGGCACAACTTCAAACGGAAAATAAAGAAGCAATCGGTTTTATTCCTGCATCTTCTATAAATAAGGAACAACTTCTTTGTCAAAGATGTTTTCAGATGAGACATTATAATAAAAATACGACTGTTCCAATGGATAGTGACGATTTTTTACATTTAGTTAGTACGATTCGGAATGAAAATAGTCTTGTTGTCCATGTCATTGATATTTTTGATGTAAATGGAACTTTATTGAAAAGTTTGCCTAGAATTGTAGGGGATAATCCAATTATTTTAGTCGGAAATAAAGTGGATTTATTACCGAAGTCCTCCAACTTACGAAAATTAAAACATTGGTTATTTAAAATAGCAAAAGAAATTGGTTTAAAAGTAGAGGATATTTATTTAATTTCTTCCTTAAAAGGACATGACATGGAACAACTTGCCATGTTTATGGAAAAAGAACGCCGTGGTCGAAATATTCATGTGGTCGGTGTTACAAATGTCGGAAAATCTACTTTCATTAATCAGTTCATTCGTCGTGCTACAGGTATTAAAGATGCAATTACGACTTCTTATTTCCCTGGCACAACTTTAGGCTTTATTGAAGTACCGTTAGATGAAACTTCTGCTTTAATTGATACTCCAGGAATCATGAATCATGAACAAATGGCACATTATGTATCGAAGCATGATTTAAAAGTAATTACACCGAAAAAGGAAATTAAAGCACGTAACTATCAATTAAATAGTGAACAGACATTATTTTTTGGTGGTTTAGCACGGTTTGATTTTAAGAAAGGAAATAAACAAACCTTTGTCTGTTACTTTTCTAATGAATTACCGATTCATCGGACAAAGTTAGAAAATGCAGATGCATTGTATAAAAAACAAAATGGTGTATTACTAAGTCCGCCAGACGAAGAAACATTACAAAACTTACCACCATTTGTAAAACAATCGTATAAAATTACCGATCCGTATACAGATATTGTTTTCCCTGGATTAGGTTGGATTACAATTTTAGAAGGAAATGTTACGATAGAAGTGCATAGTCCAAAAGGAGTTAGTGTATCTATTCGCGATTCATTTATGTCATCTTAAATAGAGAAAGGTTTGATATTGATGTATAAATTTGGTTTAATCGGTTATCCAATTCAACACTCTTTATCACCGTGGATTCACCGGCAATTTTTCGAACGAACGAATTTAGAAGGAACATATGATATATATGAAATTGATATACATGCATCATTTGATGAAAAAATTGCTTCACTAAAAGAAATGCAATTGGATGGATTTAATGTTACCGCACCATACAAAGAAACGATTATTCCATTCTTAGATGGGCTGGATGAACAAGCAAGCATTATCGGTGCCGTAAATACGGTACTAAATAAAAATGGTAAATGGTATGGATTTAATACAGATGGTGCTGGTTATGTCCGGTCTTTATTAAGTAAATACCCAATTTTAGCTAACCAAAAAAACGAAGCTGTATTATTGTTAGGAGCTGGGGGTGCTTGTAAAGGAATTTATAATGCACTCATAAAAGAAGGCTTTACAAATATTACCATTGCTAATAGAACGTTGGAAAAGGCTGTAAATATTATCGGTCAAAGATACGGAAACGTGATGACAATAGAGGAAGCATCACAAAATATCCATTCTTTTCCTCTTATAATACAGACAACATCAGTCGGAATGAAACCATCTACAGATAGAATGGTTATTAAGCTGAAGAACGTACATGAAAAGGCAATAGTTAGTGATATTGTATACCAACCATTAGAAACAGCATTTTTACAGCGCGCAAAACAATTAGGTGCATCGATTCATTTTGGTCATACAATGTTGTTATATCAGGCACAATATGCATTTGAAATATGGACAAATACTACACCAAAAATGGATCAGTTAGATGCACAATTAGAAAAGAAACTGGAAGGTTGATTGACATATGTTAACAGGAAAACAAAAAAGATTTTTACGTGCAAAAGCACATCACGAAAAGCCATTATTTCAAATTGGAAAAGGTGGCGTAAACGAAAATTTAACGAAACAACTGGACGATCTGTTAGAAAAAAGGGAATTAATTAAAGTAGCTGTATTACAAAACTGTTTAGAGGAGAAAGACGATATCGCTGCACAATTGGTCGATGGCACAGATGCCTGTCTTGTCCAAATTATCGGAAACACAATCGTTTTATACCGTGAATCAGTTGAAAACAAAACAATTACATTACCGAATTAGTCTTATCACTTGGTTAAAAAATGAGTAATTACTTAAACTGAATTTTCTATTACTAAAAATAAATTTGAATAATTTTAAAAAAAACATCTTACGACTGCTTTGTGCAAACTTTTTAACGAAAACAACAACCATTTATGGTCAATGCATCATAAATGGTTGGATATATTACGTACGATCAAACAATGAATGTAATAAAGAGGGATGAAATGAAAAAAAAAGTTGGAATACTTGGTGGCACATTTGATCCACCACATATTGGACATTTAATCATTGCGAATGAAGTACTACATCGCCAAAATTTAGATGAAATATGGTTTATCCCAACAAATGAACCACCACATAAAGCGAATGCAATGTCATCGAATAAACATCGAAAAAACATGGTAGAACTAGCGATAGCAACGAATGACCATTTTTATTTGCATGATATTGAATTGCAACGTAAAGGAAAATCATACACATATGATACGATAAAGCAATTATTAGAAATGTATGATCATCAATTTTATTTTATTATTGGAGCTGACATGATTGAATATTTACCAAAATGGAATAAAATTGATGAACTGATGAAAATGACTCAATTTATCGGCGTGAAACGTTCTACATACAAAACAGAGACTGATTTTCCTGTTTTATTAGTAGATATTCCGATGATAGACGTATCATCAACTGCTATTCGTGAACGAATTCGGCATCATGTTTCAGCCCAATATTTGATACAAGATTCTGTGTATGTTTATATAAAGGAGCATCAATTATATGACGTATAAACAATATAGGCAATACTTAGAAAATCATTTAAGTAAAAACCGATATGAACATACATTACGTGTTTATGATACTGCAATAGAATTAGCTGGTTTATACAATGCCGATAGAGAAATTGTAGAACAAGCAGCATTATTACATGATATATGTAAATGTGAATCAGACGACGTATTGATTCATAAAATAAAACAATATAATATTGACGAATCATTACTTACATTCAATAAAGAATTATGGCATGGTCCAGTCGGTGCACATTTTGTTCAAGATGTATTTCAAATAACCGATGAAACGATTTACAACTGTATGTATTACCATACAACTGGAAGGGAAAAAATGACTGTTGAGGAACTTGTCATTTTTGTAGCAGATTATATCGAACCAGGAAGGAATTTTCCAGGAGTAGAAGAAGTGAGAGAGTTAGCTAAAATCGACTTAAAAAGGGCTGCATTTCAAGCATTAAAAAACACGCTTATTTTTTTAATAAGCAAAAATGCAACACTTCATCCAAATACAATTTTAGCTTATAATGATTTAGCGAAATAAAGGAGCGATTTTTTTGAAAGAAACGAATGAATTAGTAAAGATCATTGTAGAAGCTGCAGAGGAGCGTAAAGCTGAAAACTGCGTCGTATTAAATATGGAACAATTGACACCAATTACTGATCGGTATGTCATTTGTCATGGAAATAACGAAAGACAAGTTCAAGCAATAGCTCGTTCTATTAAAAATGCAGTCGAAGAAAATGGTTTAGATATTCAGCGAATGGAAGGCTTTGAACAAGCTCGTTGGATTTTAATCGATGCAAAAGATGTCGTATGTCATGTTTTCCATAAAGATGAAAGAACGTATTATAATTTAGAGAAATTATGGGGCGATGCAGATGTTGTTGGGGACAATAAATAAATGACATATAATGAGTTTGCATATGTATATGATCGTTTTATGGAACATGCACCATATGATATGTGGGTGCAATTAACAAAAGACATTATCGAAACACATCAATTAGAAACGAAAAATATCGTTGATTTAGGCTGTGGAACAGGCGAAATTGCGATTCGCTTAGCTAATAGCGGGTTTCATATAACGGGAGTAGATGTCTCGTCAGATATGTTAACTGTTGCACAATCAAAAGCGATGCAACAAGGTGTCCATATTCCATGGATCCATCAAGACATGACAAACTTGGAAGGATTTTCTAATACGGATTTATTTATTAGTTATTGTGATGTGATGAACTATATAACAAATATAGATGATGTAACAGCTGTTTGTCAGCGTGTATATGAAAATCTCCAAGAAGACGGTGCATTTATTTTTGATATTCATGCCATTCCATATGTAGAAAATATGTTAGTCAATCAAACATTTGCTGATGTAACAGATGAACTTGCTTATATTTGGTTTTGCGAATCAGGGGAAGAAATCGGGGCAATGACACATTATTTAACATTTTTTGAAAAACAAGTGGATGGGACTTATCATCGCTTCGAGGAAATACATGAAGAAAAAACATACAATATCGAAACATATGCAAATATTTTAAATAATATTGGGTTTCGTAAAATTAAATTTTATACCGATTTTTCTATGCAAAATGAAATTTCTACAGATAAAGGTGAGCGAATTTTCATTTTTGCACAGAAATAATCCGAGAAAATGCTATTTCTCGGATTTTCT
>NZ_JAXHDE010000027.1:0-12148 GCF_037072005.1 Pseudogracilibacillus sp. SO10305
TCACACTTGCGGAATTATTGCATATATTCGCA
The DNA here is from genome assembly GCF_037072005.1 of Pseudogracilibacillus sp. SO10305. Taxonomy (NCBI): domain Bacteria; kingdom Bacillati; phylum Bacillota; class Bacilli; order Caryophanales; family Bacillaceae; genus Pseudogracilibacillus; species Pseudogracilibacillus sp. SO10305. The sequence continues at coordinate 33 of NZ_JAXHDE010000027.1, forward strand.
AGTTCCAGGGAAAAACCGCTCACACTTGCGGAATTATCGCATATATTCGCAAGTTCCAGGGAAAAACCGCTCACACTTGCGGAATTACCGCATATATTCGCAAGTTCCCCGTAAAAACCGTTCACACTTGCGGAATTACCGCATATATTCGCAAGTTCCAGGGAAAAACCGCTCACACTTGCGGAATTAACTAAATCAAAGTGAGGCTGACTTAAAAAACACCACCACACCCTCACTTATTTTTTTCTAGCAGCCACCCGCCACCCATCACCCCAAAAGTAAACAACAAAACCCCGCCCACCATTCTTATGAATGATGACCGGGGTAATATAATGTGCGATTTTTTTAGCCTCTGTAAGTTGGGCCAGCGTTTTTGATTGCTTCGCTTGCGTTTGTGAACTTTTCAAAGTTCGCATGGAATTCTTTTGCTAATTTTTTGGCTGTTTCATCGTATGCTTCTTTATCTTCCCAAGTTAAACGAGGAACTAATACTTCATCTGGTACTCCAGGTACGTGCGCTGGAATGTTAAGGCCGAAGATTTCGTCCTTTACAGTTTCTACAGTGTTTAACTCACCTTCTAGTGCTGCGTGAATCATTGCACGAGTGTATGAAAGCTTCATACGGTTCCCAACACCGTAAGGACCTCCAGTCCAACCAGTGTTTACTAAAAATACATTTGTGTTGAACTGATCGATTTTTTCCCCAAGCATTTCAGCATATTGATCTGGAGAAAGTGGTAAGAATGGTGATCCAAAGCAAGCTGAGAATGTTGCTTCTGGTTCCGTAATTCCACGCTCTGTTCCAGCTAATTTAGATGTGTATCCACTTAAGAAGTGGTACATTGCTTGTTCTTTCGTTAACTTACTGATTGGAGGTAATGTACCTGATGCATCTGCAGTTAAGAAAATAATTGTATTTGGATGACCTGCAACACTTGGAACGATGATGTTGTCAATGTTCTCTAACGGGTATGCAGCTCTTGTGTTTTCTGTTAATGAAACGTCTGAGTAATCAGGTTCACGACTATGATCATCAAGTACGACGTTTTCTAATACGGAACCGAAACGAATAGCATCGAAAATTTGTGGTTCTTTTTCACGTGTTAAATCAACACATTTTGCGTAACAACCACCTTCAATGTTGAATACACCGTTTGGACTCCATCCATGTTCATCATCACCGATTAATTTACGGTAAGGGTCAGCTGATAATGTTGTTTTTCCTGTTCCTGATAAACCGAAAAATAAAGCAACATCACCTTCTTCACCAACGTTTGCTGAACAGTGCATAGATAAAATGTTTTGTTGTGGTAATAAGTAGTTCATCACAGAGAAAATAGATTTTTTAATTTCTCCAGCATATTCTGTTCCACCGATTAATACGACACGCTCTTTGAATGAAATAACGATAAACGTTTCAGAATTCGTTCCATCTTCTTGAGGGTCTGCTTCTAATGTCGGAGCAGAAAGAACTGTAAAGCCAGCCTCATGTGCTGCTAACTCTTCTTTTGTTGGTGTAATGAATAACTGACGGGCAAAAAGGTTATGCCATGCATATTCGTTTACAACTTCCACTGGTAAACGATATTTTTCGTCTGCTCCAGCGAATCCTTTAAAGGAGAAAACTTCATCTTTATTTTTTAAGTGATTTACAACTTTATCGAATAATTTTTGGAATGATGCCTCATCGATTGGTTTGTTTACTTCGCCCCAATCTACTAAATTTTCAGAAACGTCATCACGAACAATGAAACGGTCCTTTGGTGAACGACCAGTGTATTTTCCAGTAGTTGCTTGAACTGCTCCAGTTGCAGTTAATACACCTTCATTACGTGATAAAATCTTTTCAACTAATCCTGGTACAGATAAATTGTTCTGAACATTGTCATTTTGTAAAATTTCTTGTGATACAGTTGACCTAGCTGTCGTATTCATTGAATTAATCCATCCTTTTTTCTCGTGTACTTTAAAATCTGAATATAGTATAACACATTAAACGAATTAGTCCATACTAATGTAATAAAACTATTAGAAAATGTTGATTTATTATAATAAAACAAAAGTTTAAATACCTAAAAACGTTGGTGCAATAACGTTTTTAGAATGTATTACAATTTTGTGAAGAAAATCACAAAAACTTTGTTTCATTACAGTAAATCTATTTTAACATAATCATATCAATACTTGAACTAACATTTTAGCCTCAAATAAAGGATAAGAAAACAGGGTAGCAAGAAAGAGTAAGAACTGTTTCGTCTTATGCGTAATAGGATAAAATTAATGATGCTTCGTTGTTCAGAATGTTTATTGAAAAAGTGTTATATAAAAGAAGGAGTCGCGTTCATATTGAGAAAAAATAATAGATCAGTTCATGGTTTTATTGGGTTTGGAGTGGCGGTTATTATAGTAGGTATTTTAATTGATGATTGGATTGCGACGACGGAAAAAGAAGTGGGTGCTTTCACTCGAACAGAGTTTTCTTAAAGTGTTTTTCTCACTACTGTTGTCAGTAAGATTATATCGGCGATGATATTTATTGGAATGGGTGAAACGATGGAATGAATTGGTACAGATCCAAAATGTCCATATATTTGAAAAAACTTTTGAAAGAAGAGAAAAGGAACTCGTAATTATCAAAATATCGGGGGTATAGTATGAATATAGAGGGTTGTATTTCTTCTTATTTAATCGATTGACATTTCACGTATTATCATATAGACTAGCCATTATAGTATACATATAGAGGTGTTTCTCGGAAAATATTTCATATGTAATAAACAACGGACTCTCTTATTAGGAGTTGGTGGAGGGACAGACCCTGTGAAGCCCAGCAACCTCACAAGTATGTGAAAAGGTGCTTACCTGATGCAAGGATTTTCCTTGAACAATAAGAGTGAAAGGCAGAAACGATATCCTTTCCTCATTTATATAGGAAAGGATTTTTTCATGAATTTCATTATTTATGAAAAACGAACGAGTCATCTCGTTCCCTATGATCTCTATCGAGTAGAGCTCCGTGTAATATATATAGGAGGCTTATTATAATGACAAAGAATCGCCGTTTATTCACATCAGAATCAGTAACGGAAGGACATCCGGATAAAATGAGTGACCAAATCTCGGATGCAATTTTAGATGAAATTTTAAAAAGGGACCCGAATGCACGTGTTGCATGTGAAACGACAGTCACAACAGGGTTAGTGTTAGTTTCGGGTGAAATTACGACGAATGTATATGTCGATATCCCATCCATCGTTCGTAAAACCGTAAAAGAAATTGGATATACCGATTCTCGTTACGGATTTGATGCTGAAACATGTGCTGTATTAACTGCTATTGATGAGCAGTCACCTGATATTGCAGGTGGAGTAGATGTTGCATTAGAAACACGTGAAGGGGAGGCAGATGAATCGGAAATTGGCGCAGGAGACCAAGGATTGATGTTCGGATATGCATGTGATGAAACAGAAGACTTAATGCCATTGCCGATTTATTTAGCGCACCGCATAGCTAAACGTTTAACAGATGTTCGTAAAGACCATACATTACCATATTTACTGCCTGATGGTAAAACACAAGTAACGGTAGAATATGATGAACACGATAAACCTGTTCGTGTCGATGCTATCGTCGTGTCTACTCAACATAAGGAAGATGTTACATTAGAACAGATCCAAAAAGATGTACAGGAACATATTATTAAACCGATCGTTCCGAGTTTCTTATTAGATGAAAACACGAAATATTATATTAACCCATCTGGTCGTTTCGTGATCGGTGGACCACAAGGGGATGCCGGATTAACAGGCCGTAAAATTATCGTCGATACGTACGGTGGATATGCTCGTCATGGTGGGGGAGCATTTTCAGGTAAAGATGCGACAAAAGTGGACCGCTCTGCAGCATATGCTGCACGTTATGTTGCGAAAAATATTGTGGCAGCACATTTAGCAGAAAAATGTGAAGTTCAATTAGCGTATGCTATTGGAGTGGCACAGCCTGTATCGATTGCGATTGATACATTCGGTACTGGAAAAGTGTCGGAGGAAATTTTAGTTGATGTTGTTCGTGAAAATTTCAACTTAAGTCCACGCGGCATTATTCATATGTTAGATTTACGTCGTCCGATATACCGTGACACAGCTGCATATGGACATTTCGGTCGCCGTGATGTCACCCTTCCTTGGGAAAACTTAGATAAAGCAGAAGCATTGAGACAATCTGCTGTCGAAATTGCGAATAAATAAAATGGAAAAATGGATGATATACATGTCATCCATTTTTTGTTTATATGGATAAAAGTTGTATAGTAAGAAGTGAAAGCAAGTCGAAAAGTTCATCTTATGTTAGGTGAAAACCTATTCATTCATAAGATGAAACAATATCGTGAACAATTGTAAAATAATGACGTTCACGACGGATGTAATGCTTGTCGTAACAGAAAAAAGTATGGTATTATTTTTTAGAAAATAGATTTCATAAAGGTAGGTTACAAACATGGGCCATTTTATTGGAAGTTTACATCATGGAACGACTTCATCTATCATAGATGTAAACAATGTCGAGCAAGGCGAACAAACATATGAACATGAAAGTTTTACTTTTTTATATGAAGAAAATGAATTAGATCAAGTATTTGAAAATGAACAATATTATGTACATTATTTTGGTGAATGCTATAACAAAGGAAAATTAGCTGAAAAAGCAGGGATTTCATCTACGAATATTGCGGAAATTATCGCGATTTTATTCCCACAAGAAAAAAAGGAATTATTCGCGCAAATTAGCGGGAAATTTATTGTTACCATTTTGGATAAACAAAGCGAAACATTATATGGAGCGCGAGATCACTTTGGGGTGAAGCCACTTTTTTATGTAGAAAGAGATGGAGCGTTCACATTCTCTTCTTCGAAAACGGAAATTACGAAACGTTATCATATAGATAAAATGAATGAAACGGCGTTACAACATTATTTTAGTTTCCAATATGTACCTGAACCATATACATTACATGATGATGTCGTCATTATGGATCCGGCTACGTATTTTGTGAAGGAAAAAGCAGGGAAAGTGACATTTCATAAATATTGGAAACCATCGTTTGACCCTGTACAAACAGAGAAGTCTGTATGGATCAATAAAATTCGTGAAGTAATGTTTGAAAATATTGAAAAACGTATGGATGGTATTGCAGATATTGGGGCATTTTTATCTGGAGGAATTGATTCAACTTTAGTCGTGTCAATGGCGAAAGAGATTAACCCGAATATAAAGACATTCTCTGTCGGTTTTGAGCGAGAAGGATTTTCTGAAGTAGATATTGCTAAGGAGACAGCAGATAAAGTAGGCGTTGAAAACATCGCGAAATTTATTACAGCAGATGAATATGTGAATCAAATTCCAGAAATTATGTGGAATTTAGAAGAGCCGTTAGCAGACCCATCATGTATTCCGTTATATTTCGTTTCTAAAGAAGCGAGTAGTTATGTTAATTTTGCATTATCTGGGGAAGGTTCTGATGAGTTATTTGGCGGGTACAATATTTATCGTGAACCAGACTCTTTACGTATGTTTAACTATATTCCAGGATTATTCAAAACTTTAATCCGAAAAGTTGCGATGACTTTACCTGATAATATGAGTGGGAAAAGTTTCTTATTAAGAGGGACAACCCCATTAAGAGAACGTTATATTGGTAATGCGAAAATGTTTGAGGAAAAAGAAAAAGAGGCATTTTTAAAAACGTTTAATCGCACGATTTCCTATGAGGATATTACGGGTCCGTATTATGATATTATAAGCCACGAACCACTTGTCGCTCAAATGCAGTATATCGATATTCATACGTGGATGCGTGGGGATATTTTATTAAAAGCTGGTAAAATGTCGAAGGCCAATGGAATTGAAATTAGAATGCCGTTTGTCGATAAAGATGTGTTTGAATTAGCGAGTCAAATTCCGATCGATTTAAAAATTGCGAACAATACAACGAAATCGATTTTACGTGAAGCATCACGAGGAATTATCCCGGATCACGTATTAGACCGAAAAAAATTAGGGTTCCCTGTACCGATGAGACATTGGCTGAAAAAAGAGTTAAATGGTTGGGCAAAACGTATTATTGATGAAGCGGATGTAGATGCTTACGTGAATAAACAATTTGTCCGTGATTTATTAGAGGCACATTGTGCTGGAAAAGCCGATTACAGCCGTAAAATATGGACATTCTTAATGTTCATGGTATGGCATCAAGTGTTTATGGAAGGGAAATATGATTTTACACAAGAACAATCTACGTTAAGAGGGTAAAATCATTACATGAAACAACAAAAACAGTCTATTACTCATACATCGTAATAGACTGTTTTCCCATTTGTTCCCAAGCAGCAATGAAATCTTTTATCGGTGCACTACTTCGGTAATTTAATGGGTCATTGAAATATACTTTTTCTTCATCATATCCAGTTATTAAGACAGCATGTTGTCGGTACGTAATGTCGAGTGGTCCATCTTCTGTTTGCCATGTTTCAAATTGTTCCTTTGGCAAATGTTTATAGTGGGAATTAATGATTACCCATACTGGATGGCCTTCACTTACATGCCTTTTCACTTTTTTAAAATCTTCTCCTGTAAAATCAACTACTTGTAAGTTTGTCGCATGTTTTTTGGCAAGTGATGCGATAGGACCGTGATAAACACCGAGACCTGGTTCATCGAATGTATACATACTCCCGACAAATCCATTGTACGGATTGCCGAAATGGACTTGTCCATCTTTATAGGAATATGCTTGTGTATTACGTTCCACTTCTTCAGCTAGCGTCATTTTATCGACTTCGATATGATGAAAGGCTAGAAGCATGCTCAGTGCTGTCACTTCACAACCACGAGGTAACTCTGGCATCTGTTCTATAAGTGGTACCTCTAATTGTACGGCTTTTTTAATTGTTGCCTTTTCTCTTGTTACTTCTTGTTCGATCGTTTCAGCATGGACTATTTTATCTTTTGTTACGTCTTCTTGTTCAAATGTAGCGATGATGGCATTTTTTACATGCATTAATTCGCCATTTGCATAAGCTAAATAACCAATAAAAAGGGTCGTCGAAGCAAAGATCGTCATATAAAATATTGATAGTATGTAAGAAGCTCTCTTTTTTAAAAAGAAAATCGATATGACTGAAAAACAATATAAAAACAAAGAAATTATGAATAGTAGAAGGAGCAAATATGTCACCTCATTATATCAATCAGTAAAAACATTTTCTTTATAATATTGGCCTTTTTCTACGTAAGATGCTCGAATTCTGTCCATATCTTGTATATCTTTATCTGTTAATATACGGACAACTTTTGCAGGGCGGCCAAATGCTAATGTGTTCGGTGGGATTTTCGTGCCAGGAGATAGTAAACTCCCTGCCCCGATAAATGCATTTTCTCCGATTTCCACTCCGTCTAATAAAATGGAACCCATACCGATTAGAGCATTTTTTCGAACGGTACAACTATGTAATGTCACTTGATGCCCAATACTTACACCGTCTTCTAAAATGACAGGCATGTTTGGGCTTTGGTGAATGAGTGATAAGTCTTGAATGTTGACGTTATTTCCAATAATAGTTGGTGCAACATCGCCACGGATAACAGTTTGGAACCATACACTACATTTTTCGCCAATCTTTACATCGCCAACAATTGTAGCGTTTGGAGCGACATAGGTCGTTTCATCAATTTGTGGGTATTTCCCTTTATATTGATCGATCATTGTACACACCTCATTTCATTTATCTATCCATTATCATACCATGAATGATGGCAAATCTCTTACCTTACTGTCTTTTTTCAATTGCGATCACAAATGGTGGATTATTCCGTTGATTCACGAATCCGTACTGGAGGACACCGTAATATTGTTGGTCTAAATTTGTTACAAATTGAAGGACAGCATCCTTTTCTTCTTTCCCTCCAACATGCCCGTGGTAAACAACGAGCACGACACGACCACCTTTTTTCAGATTGTGGAGCAATGCTTCCATCGCAGCGATTGTTGATGGGGCTTCTGTAATTACTTTTTTATCGCTTCGTGGTAAATAGCCTAAATTAAATATAGCTGCACGAACTTTTTCTTTATGTTCTTCCTGTAAGTATGTTTCGAGCTTTGCATGGCTATCATGAATATAATGGACATTGTTCCAGCCATGTTGTTGTATTAGTTGTTTTGTCGTTTCGATTGCCTGTTGTTGCACGTCAAAACTGTATACATGTCCAGTTTCACCGACGAGTGTCGCAAGTAATAATGTATCGTTCCCATTACCACATGTTGCATCTAAAACGATATCTCCTTCATTTGTCACTTCTTTTAATAAATGATGTGCAAATGGAATGACACCTTTAAACATATGATTTAAATTCCTTTCTTTATATAAAATAAAGCTTATTCATAATATAACATCAAACATAATCATTACGCATGAAAAATGCTGCCATGAAGGGACGAATCTTGACAATTATCGTCGTTTTCACTACAATTCGTATAGTTAGGGTTATTAATTTAGCGAAATTTTGTTTTTAGCAAGCTTCTCATTTATGTATAAGATGAGTAGCTTTTTTACGTAACATATACATATTATATTTTTTTAGAAAAAGTTGAACTGAGGAGGAACTTTTGTGAATTATAACCATCGCGAAATAGAGAAGAAATGGCAAGATTATTGGTTAGAAAACAAAACATTTAAAACAGATACTTATTCGGATAAAGAGAAATTTTATGCTCTTGATATGTTCCCATATCCGTCTGGATCCGGTTTACACGTTGGGCACCCAGAAGGATATACGGCGACAGATATTTTATCGCGTATGCGTCGTATGCAAGGGTATGAAGTATTACACCCGATGGGATGGGATGCTTTTGGACTGCCAGCTGAGCAATACGCGTTAGATACGGGGAATAGTCCAGCAGCATTTACAGAAAAAAACATTGCGACATTTAAGCGACAAATTCAAGAGTTAGGTTTTTCTTATGATTGGGATCGTGAAATTAATACGACAGATCCGAAATATTATAAATGGACACAATGGATATTTACGAAGCTACACGAAAAAGGGCTCGCTTATATGGATGAAATTGAAGTAAATTGGTGTGAAGCACTTGGAACAGTGTTAGCGAATGAGGAAGTAATTGATGGAAAAAGTGAGCGTGGCGATCATCCTGTAGTGAAAAAACCGATGAAACAATGGGTATTAAAAATTACAGAATATGCAGATCGTTTATTAGAAGATTTAGAAGAACTGGATTGGCCTGAAAGCATTAAAGAAATGCAACGTAATTGGATTGGTCGTTCAGAAGGAGCGGACGTTACGTTTCAAATTAAAGGACATGACAAAACATATGATGTATTCACGACACGTCCAGACACATTATTCGGTGCGACATATAGTGTCTTATCACCAGAGCATCCGTATGTGTTAGATATTACGACAGAAAAACAGCGTGAAGCAGTAGAGGCATATATAGAAGAAGTAAAAAATAAATCCGAAATCGAACGAACAGATACATCGAAAGAAAAAACAGGTGTATTCACTGGGGCATATGCGATTAATCCAGTTTCAGGTGCAGAAATTCCAATTTGGATTTCAGACTATGTATTAATGTCTTACGGAACTGGGGCAATTATGGCAGTTCCAGCACATGACGAGCGTGACTATGAATTTGCGACAAAATTTGACTTACCGATTGTCGAAGTCGTAAGTGGTGGTGACGTTTCAAAAGAGGCGTACACAGGTGACGGGGCACATGTGAATTCAGACTTTTTAAATGGATTAGAAAAAGAAGCGGCAATTACGAAAATGATTGATTGGTTAGTGGAACATAATGTAGGGAAAAAACAAATAACGTATCGTTTACGTGATTGGTTATTCTCTCGCCAACGCTATTGGGGAGAGCCGATTCCTGTCATTCATTGGGAAGACGGTACAATGACGACTGTTCCAGAAGAAGAATTGCCACTCGTGTTACCAGAAATGGAGGAAATTAAGCCTTCAGGAACAGGAGAATCTCCACTTGCCAATAGCGATTGGATCCATGTTGTAGATCCAAAAACAGGCATGAAAGGTCGTCGAGAAACAAATACGATGCCACAGTGGGCTGGAAGTTGTTGGTATTACTTACGTTATATCGACCCAGACAATGATGACATGATCATCGACCCGAAACTTGTGGACAAATGGTTACCTGTTGATATTTATATCGGTGGAGCAGAACATGCGGTTTTACACTTATTATATGCTCGTTTCTGGCATAAATTTTTATATGATATTGGAGTTGTCCCGACAAAAGAACCGTTCCAAAAATTATACAACCAAGGGATGATTCTAGGTACGAACAATGAAAAAATGAGTAAATCAAAAGGGAATGTCATTAACCCTGATGATATCGTGCAAAGCCATGGTGCAGATACATTACGTTTATACGAAATGTTCATGGGACCATTGGATGCGGATGTTGCATGGTCTACAACTGGATTAGATGGAGCACGTCGCTTCTTAGACCGTACGTGGAGATTAGTCGTTGCAGAAGATGGAACTTTAGCAGATCGTATCGTTGAGGAACATGATGAAGCGATGGAAAAAACATACCATGAAACAGTGAAGAAAGTAACGGAAGATTATGAGCAGTTACATTTCAACACGGCGATTTCACAAATGATGGTCTTTATTAATGAAGCATACAAAGTAGATAAAGTAAGTAAAACTTTTGTTGAAGGATTCGTAAAATTACTACACCCGATCGCTCCTCATTTAGGGGAAGAATTATGGAATCGTCTTGGTCATGAAAACACGATTGCATATGAACCTTGGCCGACATATGATGAGGCGAAATTAGTGGAAGATGAAGTAGAAGTCGTTCTACAAGTAATGGGGAAAGTACGTTCCAAATTAAATGTGGCAAAAGATATTTCAAAAGAAGAGTTAGAAACACTTGCATTAAATGATGAAAAAATTAAACAGTGGATTGACGGAAAAACGGTGCGTAAAGTTATTGTCATCCCTGGAAAATTAGTAAATATCGTGGCAAATTAAATAATAGAAGAGCTTAGACAAAAGCAATGATTCATTTCAGTTATTGAATGTTTATAGGAATCAGAAACAATTGTACAGTTTGTTTTACCAAAAGCTTACCGATTGTAGCGGCATTTCTTAATGCAGATTTTGTATGACGCTAGTCGGTAGCTGATTAGATCCGTACATATTGTTCATGTAGACAAACATCTTAGCTGTTGATCATTTGTCTAAGCTCTTTTTCTGTTTACAATCGATTAGTTTATAAAAAAAGTGCTCCATTTTTTGTGTAATGTATTTTAAACTAACTACATATGTTCAAAATTTTGTTTGATTAGTGTCCATTTCCCATTTTTATAATGATAGATAGAATCAATTTTGGCGAGTAGGTCATATTCATCGATTCCAGCAACAAATTGTGTCGTTTTGATACTATACCCATTTGCTGTATGAATCGTTAAAGTTTCTGTATTGATAATAGGGCTAATTTGAACTTTTTGTTTTTTTAATAAGGTTCCGTTTGTATCGTATATATTTGCTTTCGTATATTGATCTTCCTTTCCATCTAATCCAACTTCGAATTTATCGTTTTTAATTGGGTCTCGTAGTATGACTTTAAATCCATGTTGGAATTTGCCGTCTAATTGAACAGGTTGAGGGAGTGGGATTTTTTTAAAAGATCCGTGTTGAAATTCGTATATTTGTGTATCATACATCGTTCTTTCTTTATTTAATGCTACTTTATATACTATATTCATTTTTCCATTGTTCGTAATATCGATGAAAGAAACAGTTGGGTCATATCCTTCCTTTAACGCAATATGCCATTTTTTATTCGTTTCATTTGTAATGGAAATAGAAACGTCTTTTAAAAAGGTTGTTGTTTCCGATAAATATGTTCCATGTAGTTCAATCTTTTCTTTTCGACCATCTTTTGTTACATCTTCTTCTGTAGTGGAAATTGTCGTTTGATGTTGAACTTGTTGGAGAGATGTTTCTTCTATCATAGGAATTTCAGTTAAAAATAATTGCATGATCGTTAGGAGAAGGAGCATTTTTCA
>NZ_JAXHDE010000028.1:0-8777 GCF_037072005.1 Pseudogracilibacillus sp. SO10305
CACATTTTGTGCAAATGATTAATTAACTTCTCTTTTATTGACTTGCTATAACAGGTTCCCTACGAAATAACGCTATAGTTTGTAAAAATTTCTCTTTTTGTTGAAAAAGAAATTTTCTTCATCCATGCTCCAATTATCATTTTTTTCAAATGAGTATGCCACTTATTTTTCGGTTTACTTGCATCCTTTCATTTTCACCTATCTCCTGTCACATTGTTACACTATTTACTTAAAACTATGGAGATATTGTAATTTTCTTAACATTTTTAGTATAATGTGCTTTGGAGGGATGTATTATGGAACTGACAGTATATTTAGCCGGTGAAATACATACAAACTGGCGTGAAACATTGAAAGAGCAAGCAGCAGAAAAAGGATTACCTTTGACATTCGTTTCTCCACAAACAGATCATGACCGTTCAGATGATATTGGAGAAGCAATTCAAGGAAAGCAACCAAATAATTTATATCGAGATGAAAGAGCATCCGATGTCAACAACTTCCGCACGCAAGTAATGTTACAAAAAGCAGATGTAGTAATTGCATTATTTGGTGAACAATATCGTCAATGGAATACGGCAATGGATACAGCAACGGCACTAACATTGAATAAACCGACAATCATTATTCGTCCAGCATCATTAATCCATCCGTTAAAAGAATTATCGAACAAAGCGAATGTCACAGTTGAAACAGTAGAGCAAGCGATTGATGTATTAGCATACGTATATGAATAAAAATAAAAAGTTGGGCCTTTTCAAGTATGCTTCTGAAAAAAGCCCAACTTTTTTATGCTTTCTCATGCAAATATTGTCCATATAATAATGTGACGACTTGTGCGAACATTTCTTGACGCTTTAATAGTCCGTTCGTAAATATGCCAATCGCCCCTTCATGATATCGTATATCATGTCGCTTCGTATAATCATTCATTAACTCGCTCAATTCCGTCCCATTTTTTAACGGTTCTATAAATGCATCTGGCAAGCGAACACGTGCCCCACTTGCATGATAGACGTTCCCTTCTGGCGTTAGGAGTGTTCCCCAATTACAAACATACAACTTCCCTAATGTTAGGATGACGCCCCCTTCAAGCCCAACACCGAAGACATGTCGTTCCAATTCTTGTGCATGTTTGGCCCGATTCAATGCTCCTTGCAATGTTTCCTCATCACCAAACGGCTGTGCCGCCACATCTGATGGAACATCTGCACCAATCACGGTTGCTTTCGTAAAAACATCGGCAACAGCTTGTACTTTTGTTTGATTTTTTGATCCTACAATTAGTTTCATTTTTTTACCTGCTTATCGTTGACGAATTGCATCAACAGTCGCTTTGTCTGTCTTTTTAACTAATGTAATTAACAACTCTTTTGCAGCTGCATAATCATCCACATGAATAATAGAACTGGACGTATGAATATAACGTGAACAAATCCCAATCACTGCAGATGGTACCCCATCATTTGCCGTATGAACACGTCCTGCATCTGTTCCTCCAGGTGAAACAAAATATTGATATGGAATGTGATTCGACTCTGCCGTATCTAAAATAAATTCACGCATGCCGTGATGTGTAATCATCGTACGGTCTTGAATTCGTAATAATGTTCCTTTTCCAAGTTGCCCGAACTGTTCCTTATCTCCTGACATATCATTTGCAGGAGAAGCATCTAATGCGTAAAAAATATCCGGTTCAATCAAATTCGCTGCCGTTTGTGCCCCGCGAAGTCCAACCTCTTCTTGTACAGTCGCTCCAGCATACAATGTATTCGGTAATTTTTCTCCATGCACTTCTTTTAATAATTCAATGGCAAGTCCACAACCATAACGATTATCCCAAGCTTTTGCCATAATTTTTTTCTCATTTGCCATCGGTGTAAACGGACAAATCGGTACGACCGTATCTCCAGGCTTCACGCCAATTGCAAGTGCATCCTCACGGTCATCTGCCCCGATATCAATTAACATATTTTTTATCTCCATTGGCTTTGCCCGAACAGCCTCTGTTAATAGATGTGGCGGAATCGAACCAATTACACCTGCAATGATTCCTTTGTCCGTCATAATTTGTACACGTTGGGCAAGCATAACTTGGTTCCACCAACCACCTAAAGGTTGGAAACGTAACATCCCATTTTCCGTAATTTGTGTAATCATAAATCCTACTTCATCCATATGCCCTGCGACCATTACACGCGGTCCTTCACCACGTCTTACCCCAAACACACTACCTAAATTGTCATAAACAACATCATCCGCATATTTTTCTAATTCAGCCGCCATAAATTCACGAACACGCACCTCATCTCCTGGTGCTCCTTGTAATTCCGTTAACGTACGAAACATTTCTAAAGTATCTTTTTGCATTCTTTTCACTCACTTTCTTTATCTCTACTCTAATTTTACACATAATTTAACTATTTTGTCATACATTTGCTATGGAACGATTGAATTTATCATGTATAATGGAAAAGGAAGGAAATTAATTTCGAGGTGAAAAAAATTGAAACGTAGAAATATATTAATTGCTGCTGGAATTGGTGTTGTCATTGGCTACTTATTAAACAACAATGCGAAAAAACTTACTCCAGAAAAAGCATTAGAAACAGCGAAGGAAACATTCCAAAAAAATGGTCCGATCAATGGGTCATGGATTTATATGAAACCGAAACGTTTAGAGAAAAACGGTATCATGTATGACACGTATCGTGGTGGGATTAGCCGTAATATTGACGGTGAAAACAAACAATTCGATTTTTACATCGATATCGAGACTGGAGCAATTATCGACGCGGAACCAGTCGTCGCATAATATAAATAATAGAAAGGTTGGCAAAAGAATACTTGCCAACCTTTTTTCTTACATACGAGTTAGTTTAGAAAGGATTCTACATTATATTGGGCGAAACATCTATTTATTCATACGCATGTCTCGTACGTTCGATTTGTTCCACGACATTTCCAGCTGGATCAAATTTTATGGCACGATAATATGCATCATGGTAAAACGTATACCATGCACTACGCTCATACCCATACGCCATCCACTTTTCCTTTTCATGTACAGAAGTCACTGGATAATCATCGTAAGCCATTGCCCATAATTTGTTTTGATGTCCATGTGTTGCCATTAAATCGGCCATATGTATAAAACAATCTTCCCCATCTTCAAACAATAAAATAGCATGTCCATCACTATGCCCACCTGTGTGAATCATTTTCAGTTCTTCTGTTATATTTATTTCCCCTTTAAATGGTTGCACTTGATCCACAATCGGTTCCCAGTTCATTGGCCAATATGTATTAATCGAGCGAATATTCGGGTTACGCATTTCATTCCATTCCACATCAGAAGTATAAATTGGTACATCAGGAAAAATCGATTCATACGTGTCTCCTACTTTTTTCGTTAATCCACACGCATGATCAAAATGTAAATGTGTCATTAAAATCGCATCGATATCGCTTACATGTAAGCCGACTTTTTGTAAATCACGTTCTAAAAACGATTCTTCTAATACACCAAAATTACGTAACTGTTTATCTGTTAGTTTGCCATTACCCATTCCAGTATCGACTAAAAAGTTTTTCCCATCAACTTGAATAAGGATTGGGTCTGTACGCAATTCAATTTGGTTTTTATCATTGACAGGATATTTTCTCGACCACAATGCTTTTGGTACAACACCGAACATCGCACCACCATCAAGGAAGTTCACACCACCATTGAGCCATGTTAATGTTGCTTTGCCTACTTTTAATTGTTCCATTTTATTCCTCCTTCACATGAATATTACGTATATTATAACAAAAAACGGTAAAAATACATATGAGGGGATGATAAAATGTGTCTCACAGTTCATAATCAACTAACATTATTACACGACCTTTTAGATGAACAATTAATGTATAAAACCGTTGAATTAGAAGAATATCGCCAAATAAAAAAATTGGTACAATGTATGAGTTGTAATAAACAAACAGCCCAAGCATTGGAAAACATTTTACCTGAAATTTATTCGTACAGTTTAAAAGGAGAACGCGTTCAATCGTATATAGACCACATCATGACGAATGAACAAGCGATTAAAAAATGGTTACAAACGATTAAAAAAGCAAGGAAGACTATTTCCTAGCCCCTTGCTTTCCTTTATTTCACAAAATATGTAAAACATATCGCAACCTTCTATGTTACTATGGTACATGCTTATGGATCGTCACATAATGTCCTGTTTTATACATTTGTGCGCCGTTCGTTTCATTTACTTCGCCATCTGTCTGAAACAATATATTGTTTTCGGTACGAATATCAATTTTCTTCCCACGAAATGTCGTCACACCTTGAAACCGTGTATGCATCCCGAAAAAGACCGTTAAAAACAATAAAAGAATTTTCCATTTCGGAAGATCATGTGCAACGATGACAAATAAATCTTCTTTATCGTGGACAGCGAATGGATTAATTTTCATGCCACCACCCATATATGGATGATTATTAACGGCGACAAATAATGTTTTGGCAAAATGATATGTTTTATCATCTATTTTCAACTGCATCGGTGTCGGTGTATAAATAAATAATGCTCGAATAAGTGCTAACACATAAACCATCCGACCTAAACCGACTACATTAAACAATCGTTTTACTTTCGATTCATTGGCAAGTTTGGCAACGAGTGCATCAAAACCGAAGCCAATACAATTAACGAAAACTTTTTTCTTTCCGCCTTGTATGAATTCCCCTGTATAATACGGAATAGTATCCTCTTTCATCTCGGAAATTCCTCGATAAAAATCGTTCCCAGATCCACTTTTTATGTAATGTACTGGGGCATGAGCATCTCCTAAACCGTTTAATACTTCATGTATCGTTCCATCTCCACCGATAACGACGAGCAATTTGATGGAGGCAATTTTATCGTCTTTCACTAAGGATGCGACAAAATTTGCTGCATCGTTTGGGCCTGTCGTCATATATACGATGGAACATTCTTTTGGAAAACTGGATGTTTGTTGGAGTTGCTGGAACTTTTGTAATGCACGACCTTTTCCAGCGACTGGATTTACAATGAAATAATACAAAACTTATGCCTCATAATCAGCGACCGTTTTAAACTCATCATCATCTTTTTCCCATTCTGGCCGTCTAACAGCGGTTGTTTGACAATGACGTAATAAAGCTTCCATCGCTTTTAATTGCACATTTTTCAATGGGGAATGTAACGCTTTTTTTTCATCCATCCAATCTTCGTACTCATTTTTTCCGACAAGTTTTGTCTGATATGGTGCTGTATCATATAAAAAATAATTTGATTCCGCCATAATCGTTTTCTGAATCGGTATATCCACACCATATTTATTTAAAATACTTCGAACGACATGTTCTGTTCGCTTCAACGCAATAGTCGGATCAATTAATTTTGTCGTCTTTACTTCTGTTTCTACATCCCAAACTCTTTCACCCGTCATGACAATTCTCGCATTATGTGGTGCATCCACGATCGTCAAAATTTCAATCCCAATCGGACTAATAATAATAATTTCACTTTCAAAAGGCGCATTTTTCACATAAAAAATCGGATAATACATAATGAGATAAATATCTGGTAAACGTTGTAACAATGTTTTTAATTTTTCTTCATACATATAGTTTTTATCTGTAAAAGAAGTATGAGTAATTGTCGATGTCGCCCACTTTAACTGAAAAGGCATTAATTGATTTAAAAAATACGTAATTAACTGCTTTTTCGTCGTTGGCAATGTTCGAATAAATCTTTCTTCCAATATAGGCGTCTCTTTTTTCTTAAAAAACTTCCATAAGAACTTTTTCTTTTCTTCTTTCGTTTCACTTTCTGTTTTCTTTTCATCATTCGGAATTTGTTCTAGTAATTCTAAATCATTTTCTTCTTCCCATTGGCGCATTAGTTGCTCCCAATGCTCTTGTTTCAAACGAATAAACTGTGTAGGATAATGAAAGGCTTTCGTTTCATATCTTGTTATATAATCGAGTAATTTTACTAATTGAGCCATTTCACCCACCCTCTCATTTTATATTTGTGTAATTGCTGCTAATTCTTCCTCTGTCAATGGGCGCATTTCCCCGATCTGTAATGAAGCATCAAGTTCAAGAGGGCCAATCGTTAATCGTTTCAAATACGTTACTTCCATTCCAATCGCTTGAAACATACGCTTCACTTGATGAAACTTCCCTTCACAAATCGACAATGTAATTTCAGATGTTGCATCACTTTCAATAATCGTTAAATATGCTTTTTTCGTTTCATATCCATCATCCAATGTAACACCATTTAAAAATGTTTGAATATGTTCTTCCCGTACTT
Organism: Pseudogracilibacillus sp. SO10305; assembly: GCF_037072005.1. Taxonomy (NCBI): domain Bacteria; kingdom Bacillati; phylum Bacillota; class Bacilli; order Caryophanales; family Bacillaceae; genus Pseudogracilibacillus; species Pseudogracilibacillus sp. SO10305. The sequence goes on from NZ_JAXHDE010000028.1 coordinate 6,345, forward strand.
CACCATCAATTTCCGCATAGTATGTTTTATACACTTCATTTTTCGGAGAGGTTAAGCGATGGTTTAACTTGCCATCATTCGTTAATAAAATTAGCCCTTCTGTATCTTTATCTAAACGTCCGACAGGTGCTAATTTATAATGCCAATACTCAGGATCCACTAGATCGATAACCGTTAAGCCGTGAGCATCTTCTGTCGCTGATAAATATCCATCTGGTTTATGCAACATCAAATATACAAATTTTTCATACAACACTTCGACTCCATCGACCACTACTTCTGCTTTTTCCGGATCGATATGCACATTACTTTTCGTGATAACTTTATTATCGACCGTAACGAGCTTTTTCTTTAGTAATTGCTTCACATCTTTTCGTGAGCCGAAGCCTGTATGTGCTAAAAATTGATCAATTCGCACGTTTTTTCCTCCTGAAACGATTCATTATGTTCATCGTACCTAATACATGTTCCATTAATGTAGATTTATACGCTAAAACTAAATATACTATGCCACCTACTCCAACACCAATTGTTAACATGACTGCTGCAGCAAAACGGCTCGTTTCGTATGGTAAAAATAATCCAAAAATTGATTTCATTACTACAATCGCTAAGGCCATCATGCCACTAAATATAATGACGAACAATGTACGTTTCGCAGTTTGTTTGTAAGAAAAAATAATCGATCGTTTAATCCACCATAAATTTAAAACAACTGCCGTTCCAACTGCTAGCGCTGTACCAAAAATCGATCCTTTTCCCGCAAACTGTTGAATTAACATAGAGTTTAAACTTAATTTAACGATAAACCCAGCTGATAAACTAACTAACGCAAATCGTTGTTCATTAATCCCTTGCAAAATGGCAGCCGAAACGGTAAATAATGCAAACAATAAAGCAACAGGTGCATACCACATTAATAAATTACCTGATACATCTAATTGATTCATACCGAATAACGCACCGTACGCCTCATAAGATAATACAGACAATCCAACAACCGCTGGAATAACAAAAAATAAAACGATTTGCAATGATTGGTTAATTTCTTTTTCTAATTTTTTCGTATTATGCTGTGTAAAGGACTCTGTTAAGCCTGGAATTATTGCCATCGATAAACCAATCGCAATTGTTACCGGGATCATAATTAATTTATGTCCATACATATTGATGGTTGCTAGTGAAATCGTCGTTAATTCCCCAAATCCACCTAGTGCCATCGCCTTATTAAACGTAAAGGAATCAACGGCTTGATATAAAGGTGTCGCAATTCCAACAATGACAAACGGTCCTGCATATGATAATAATTCAAATATTAAATCTTTATTCGAAATATAAATCGATTTTTGCTGTGTCACTACATTTTCATGCATCTCACGCTTCTTTTTCACCCAATAATAAAACAATACCGCAACGGAAGCTAATGCACCAAGGAAAGCGGCAAATGTTGCAACACCTACCGCAGAAACTATGCCTTTATCCAAAATTTTCACGACGACAAATGCTCCACTTAAAACAAATACAATTCGAATAATTTGTTCCACTACTTGAGAAATCGCTGTCGGTTCCATCATATGATACCCTTGGAAAAATCCCCGAACAACACTCATCGCCGGAATAATAATTAATGAAAAACTAATCATTTGTAACACTAATTTTAAATCCGCAACCGTACTTCCATGTTCAGTATCATATGCGTATTTCGTTGCCAACCATTCCGAACCAAAAAATAAAATGAGAAAAGCAATCATTCCTGTGATCAACATTAAGATGCTACTTAATCGAAATATTTTAAATCCGACATCATAATACCCTAAACTATTATATTTAGATACCATCTTAGAGACAGCAAGTGGTATTCCGACCGTTGATATCGCAATTAAAATCGTATATGGGTTGTATGCATAATAATACAATTCTCCACCTTGAGCGCCAACAAGTTCATTAAACGGAATGACATACACCATCCCTAAAAATTTCGAAATAAAGGCTGCCCCTGTTAAAAGAGCTGTTCCTTTTATAAGTTTATTTGACATTATTTCACCTACGCTATTTTTATTTCTTATGCTAATCTATATTGTATCATAATTAAAATGACGTTCGTACTATGTTGAAGCTATCTTTATACCTAATTTTGTCTCGTATGAAAACTTACTAATTGTTCAAACTACTATTAACTTTTTAACTAAAGGAGTATAAATGATGAAAAAACAGCGATACATCTCATTTTTCTGTTTTGCTCTCTTTTTCTTTTTGCTTTTCTGTAATCGTTTTTTCCAACAAAGTAAGAAACAAAAAGCTTTAGAGAATGAAAAAGATCAGATTGGACCTTTAGGTACATTTGGAATGAGTTAACTTGGTCCTGTACACCACACACACCATAAAAAAAGAAGCCTACAAATAAAATTTGTGGGCTTCTTTTATACTCGCCTA
>NZ_JAXHDE010000029.1:0-7693 GCF_037072005.1 Pseudogracilibacillus sp. SO10305
TTTTATATGAAACAAAATTTTTACACATGAATGTATATTAAGTAATTTTGTAAAATAATTAACTGAGCTGTATTATTTTTGAATAAGGATGATGTATATGGACTTAATGAAGAGTATTACTAGAATCGCTCAATTTATGGACAAAACATTAGAGATATTTGCAATGATTACAATTGTAATTAGTGTAGCATTAGCTTTTATAAACGTTATTTTAAGATACTTTTATGGTATTTCATATGAGTTATTAATTGAAATTTCCACTTATTCTATTGTATACGGTGTGTTTGCGTATGTAGGTCCATTAATCAAACAAGATGAACATATAAAAATGAATATTCTTCGCGAATTTTTTCAAGATAGAAAGTTTATTAATTATATAGATATTTTTATAAGTTTCCTTATGCTTTGTATTTTTACATATTTATTTTATGGAGGAATACTTTGGAGTTCCTCATTACTTGAAATGGGTTCAAAGACATTGTCTGGAGAAATGCTTTTATTCATACCAGCATTAGCAGTTGTTGCTGGAATGGTAATAGGATTGATTTATTCTTTGTTACAAATGATAAAGGAAATTCGAGAAATTATTGAGAAATAACTTGCGACGAAGGAAGTGATTGCATGGTCATTGTCATTGGGCTAGTTATATTTATAGGTTTATTAATCATTGGGGCACCAATTTGGTTGAGTTTAAGTATTAGCGGTGGAGCTCTTGTTTTAGGATTTGTAGGTATGCCGTTAGAAACGGTTGTATCGCAATTTTTAATTGCAACCGATAGCTGGATTTTATTAGCTATTCCATATTTTCTTTTGGCAGGAAATCTAATGACAGATCTTGGAATGGCCAAAAAAATGTTAGGATTTATAACTAATCTACTTGGCCACCTTCCAGGAGGAATGTCAGCAGCAGCAGTATTATCGTGTGTAATTTTTGGAGCATTATCAGGGTCTGCTGCAGCTACTGTGGTTGCTGTAGGTGCGATGGTTATTCCGGAAATGTTAAAGTTGGGATATTCAAAAGAAAATAGTATGGGAATTATTGCGACATCAGGTACACTAGGACAAATGATACCACCAAGTGTATATATGATTGTTTATGCATCAATGACACAAATTGATGTTGGACAAATGTTTATTGCAGGTATTATACCAGGTTTGTTTATCGCAGCGCTTTTAATTATTACTGCGATTATTGTTAGCTGTAAGGAACAATTAAAAATTAAAAAGAGAAGTAGTATAAAAAATATTATGCATTCTTTTTTTATTGGACTACCAGCGTTATTAATGCCGATTATCGTTTTAGGAGGGATATATGCGGGAATTTTTACTCCAACAGAAGCAGCAGCTGTAGCGGTTGTTTACGTACTTGTTATTAGTTTTGTATTTAATAGAAAAGAATTTACAAGGAAAAATATAAATCGTAGTTTGGTAAATTCAATGAAAACCACTACAGTTATTTACATACTATTATGTGGAGCAGTATTGTTTTCAACAGCACTAACTTACATAAAAATACCAATGCAAATTACGCAATATGTATCAACACTAACAGTTCCTGGTTGGTTAATTTTACTATTTATTTTAGGGATTTATTTATTATTTGGTATGTTTTTAGATGCATTACCAATTCTTTATATAACAATCCCAATTGTGTATCCAACAGTTATGTCATTGGGCTATGACCCAATTCATTTTGGAATTATCACTGTTGCATGTATGATGATTTCTCAAGTAACACCACCCGTAGGTGTAAGCCTTTTTGTAATTAGTGGTCATTTTAATGAAAGATTAAGTACTGTTATTAGAGGATCCATTCCTTATCTAATTGCTCTTGTATTTGCAACAGCATTATTGGTTTATTTTCCATGGTTTAGTACAGTTCTTGTACCGTGAAAAAATAAATAAAAGTAATTATAAATAGTAAGGAGAGATAGTATGTTACATATTACAGAAGAAGATGTGTTGAAACATTATAGTATGAAACAATGTATGAAAGATGTGGAAAAGGCATTTAGTCTTTCAAAGACAACAAGAGTAGATATACCGTTTAGAACGATCTTACATCATAATGGTGAAGGAGCACATACCTTATATATGCCATCCTACATTGAAGATATACAGTATGCCTCTATAAAAATTTCTAGTTTATTTCCAAGTAATAAAGAAATCCCGATGATTCAAAGTTTAATTGTTTTAACGGAAACCATTTCTGGAAAGCATGTAGCGACACTATCTGCATCCGCTTTAACTATGTTAAGAACTGGTGCAATTAGTGGTATTGGTACGAAATATCTTTCAAGAAAAAATTCGGAAGTATTATCGGTAATCGGTTGCGGAGCTCAATCCTTCGGTCAGGTTCAGGCTATAATGGAAGTGAGAGATATTACAAAAATTATTTTATATAATCGTACAACCGACAAAGCTGAATTATTAAGTGCAAAAATCTTTGAATTGTATTCTTCCTGGGCCGGTGAAGTAATCATTATGGAAGATGCCAATGAAGCTGTGAAAGCAGCAGATATTGTAGTTTCCTGTACATCTGCAGATACACCGGTTTTTAGTGGAAAATGTATTAAAAAAGGTACCCATATTAATGCTATCGGCTCCTGTGCACCTAATAAGCATGAATACGATGTTCATGTATTGAACCGTGCTAGTAAAGTTGTCGTTGATACGTTTGAAGGTGCTAAAAATGAAGCGGGGGGGTTATTAATTCCACATAATAACAATGAGTGGTCATTAAATAAAATTTACGGAGAGTTGTCTGATGTTATTTTAGAACAAGAGGAAGTAAGAAATTCAGCGGATGATATCACTTTACTTGATTCAGTAGGAGTAGGATTTTTAGATACTATATGTGCAGCATCTATATATACTAAAATTAAAGAAATTTATAAATAAGTTGATGAGGTGTAGAAAGAGTTTGGGAAAAATAAAAAGCTAGTGTCAAATAAGAATGATAACTCGATAAACGCAGGAAATATACGGAAACTCCTAAGGAAAGAAAAGCATAGATAAGCCTTTGGAAGGCGTACCCCAAAAAAGAGGCTTATCAGTTACCGACTAAAAGCGATAGTACATTTGTGTTAAGTTTATCTAAAATGAACTATTCGTTTTTAAAGAATTTTACTAAGCTATATCCCAAACTCTTAAACTCATACACTGTTAATTTTAAGGTATAAATAAACTAATATACAGTGATTAAAGTCGCTTAAAGTAATTTTTGTTATATTTGTAAACTGATTTAAACGATAAATTAATGAATTTCTATGTATAAATAGATTTCTTGCAGCGTCACTCAAATTAAATTTTGATTCACAGTAAACGATAAATGTATTTGCAAGCACATCATAATTTTCATGTTCAATTAATGGCCTGATAGACGGCTTTATTCGATCAAAAAAGTCATTTGGGAGTTCATTAATGATAATATGAAGTTTGTTTGTTAAATCATTATAGTTAGAAAATCTGTTGTTATTATTTAATTTCGAATTAACGTCAATAGTTTGCAATGCATTGTAGTATGAATTTTGAAGGCCTTGGATACCGTTCGTTATATTTCCGATTGAAATATTAGCATACACACCATACTTACTTTTTAATATTTTATTTACCATTTTAGTATTTTTAATAAACTTATTTATTTTTTTTTCTGTAAGCCCCTCATAATCAATATGTTTCAAAATACAAAACTCCTCAAAAGTTAAGCGACCAATTAAATCTTCGTTATGATCAAGAAAATATTCAGTTAACTCTTCTAAAATTTCATCATGCATTTCGAGAGTAGGCTCATCATTTTGTTGTTGGTGACATCTCATTATTTTAATGACAATACATACCCTGTCGATATTAAAGTCATATCCTAACATCTTTCCATAACGTATAATTTGTTTTTCATCGTGTTTATGACTATCAAAATTTAATACATACTGAATTAACGTGTCTAAGGTATTAGACTCGAGCGACTTAACTTCCTTTTTAATTGTTTCATGACAAATCATTTCAATATGATTTTTAACAAGTTTAATATAATTTTTTGTTTCCGTATCTTTACCTGTTTTTCCAATAATTCCCACAGCCCCAATAATTTTTTCATTTACATTAATTGGTGCTGCAACGCCAGGAAAGATATTTGGGAAGTCCTTTACAGCGCTTTCATTAAAGTAAATAAATCTATTAGCTTTTATTACCTCGGCAAAAAGGTTGTCGTACAATCCTATTCGGTTTAAATCATTTACTCCAATTAAATAACCTTCTTCGTCCGATATACTTACAGGAAACCCAATGATTTTTGTTGTATCTTCTGATATTTTTTGTGCAATTTGCTTTAGAATCATTGCTCTGCTCCTTTTACTTTTAGTAAGAATACAAAATAACTCAATGTGTTTATTATATTATAGGAGCGAGAAGTTAACAATATCGAAAAATAAAAGGTTAATAAAGAGTTAGTTTGTACAAAGTGCAATATAATAAATAAATTTGATAGTTGATTTTTGGTTGTTATGGAAATAGACAGTAATTCTATCTGTAGCATATAATTTATTCAATACATTGAAAGTCTAGTTGTTTTAGTAATAAAAGAATATATTACTGATAGGAGCTGTTATGATGACGAAAAAGTTTGATTTAATTATTGTAGGAGGAGGCATTATGTCCTCAAGTGTTGCTTATAATTTATATAATGACGGTTATACGGGGAAAATTGGAATATTTGAGAAAGATCGTGGATATGAATATTCTTCAACACCAAGAAGTGAAGGAGGAATTCGCCAAACATTTAGTACAGAAGTGAATATTAAGATGAGTCAGTATAGTTATAAAAAATATAAAACTTTTGAAGAAGACATGAAAGTTGATAATGACTTAGCTGTTATTGACTTTAATGAAAACGGTTACTTATATTTACTGAATGAACAATCCATGCCCATTTTTAAAGATATTATTAAAATTCAAAAATCTTTAGGTGTAAAGACAAACTTAATGAATCAACTAGAAACTCAAGATTTTTTTCCAGAACTAAATGTAGATGATTTAGCTGGTTCTGTTTTTGATCCTGAGGCAGGAAGTGCTGATCCCTATTCAGTTTTACAAGCATATGTAAAAAAATCTAAACAATTAGGTGCTACTTATATTTATGATGAAGTAGAAACAATTTTAACGGAAACTTCGAAAGTTACTGGTGTGCAGACTGTGAATGGTGAACGTTATATAGCTCCTATTGTTGTTAATGCTGCTGGACCATGGTCTGGTGATTTAAGCAAAAAAATAGGTATAGAAATTCCAATTAAACCTTTAAAAAGACAACTATTTTCTATTGATACTGCGGATAAGTTCTCAAAAGAAATACCTTTTACATTTGATCCAACCGGAATGCATTTTAGAGGTGAACGTTCAAAGATTGTTGTCGGATGGGCTACGGAAGTTCCATTTGGTTATGATTTTAAATTAGAAAAGAGTTTTTTTGAAGAAGAAATATGGCCATTATTAGCTGCACGTTCTAATCACTTTGAAAGGCTTAAATTAGAAAGTGGCTGGACTGGTTTATACGACTACAACTATGTTGATTGTAATGCAATAATTAGTGATCATCCCGAAATGGAAGGGTACTTTATTATTACTGGTTTTAGCGGTCATGGATTTCAGCATGCTCCTGCAGCTGGTAAGGGGTTGTCTGAATTAATCCAACTTGGAAAATTTGAAACAATAGATTTATCTCCATTATCAGTAGAAAGATTTAAAAGTAATAAATTAATAATGGAAACAGCCGTATTTTAAATGAATATTGATGATGTAGGATTTGATAAAATTAACTCTGATGATTGAAGCTATCAAGTCCTAATACTGTTTTTTAATGTTATGTATTAGAACATGGAAGGAGTTTTATAGATGAGATTAAAAAATAAAGTGGCAATTATTACGGGTGGAAGTCGTGGTATAGGTTTTGCTATTGCAAAAATGTTTGGAAAAGAAGGAGCTAAAATTGTTATTGCAGATGTTAATGAAAAACTTGGATTGGAAGCAACAGATGAGTTAAAAGAAGAAGGGTTAGAAGTGGAATTTATTCGTACAGATGTATCAAACGAGGAAAGTGTTATTCATTTAATTCAAGAGACGAAAGAACTATTCAATCATATCGATATTTTAATTAATAATGCAGCTGTATCTATTCGTAAGTCTGCAGTTGATACATCCTTAGAAGAATGGCAAAAAGTGTTAGGGGTAAACTTGACGGGAGCATTTTTGTGCTCTAAGTATGCTGTAAAGGAAATGGAACAACAGAAAAGTGGCGCGATTGTCAATATTGCTTCCTGGCATGCTGATAAAACAATAACAAGGTTTGCCGCTTATGCTGCAGCTAAAGGTGGAATGACCGCATTAACTAGACAAATGGCATTAGATTGTGGAAAACATAATATTAGAGTTAACGCTGTATTGCCAAGTACCGTAGATACGCCAATGTTATATGAAACAATGCAAAATTTACCTGATCCGGAAGAAGCATGGAAACAAACATTAGATTTTCAACCGTTAGGTAGAATTGCAACTTCAGATGATATTGCTTATGCTTGTTTATATTTATCTAGTGATGAATCTAGTTATGTTAGTGGACATTCATTAAGAGTGGACGGTGGAACTTATGTTAAAGTGGCTAGACCACTGATGTTTGATTGATAAAGAACAATGAATTGAAAATATAATCATTAAAATACTGATTAGAAAGGTTGATGATGATGTATATTGATTTAAATTGTGATATGGGTGAGAGCTTTGGAGCTTATAAATTGGGAAAAGATGATGAAGTTATCCGATTAATTTCATCAGCAAATATTGCATGTGGATTCCATGCAGGAGATCCGAATGTTATGGATAAAACGGTTAAAATGGCGAAAGAAAATGGCGTTGGAATTGGTGTTCATATGGGATATCCAGACTTATTAGGCTTTGGTAGAAGAGATATTATAATAAAAAAGGAAGATTTAGTTAATTATATTATTTATCAAATGGGTGCCTTACAGGCATTTTGTATAAGGCATGGAGTTGAAATTCAACACGTTAAATCCCATGGAAGTATGGGAAATATGTCTTATGTGAACGAAACGGTTGCCGATGCAGTGACAGATGCAATTTTACAAGTAATGCCGGACACAATGTTATTCGTTATTGAGAACACAGTAGTACATAAAATAGCAGAGGGAAAAGGAATAAAAGTTGTAAAAGAAGTGTTTGCAGACAGAGCTTATAATGAGGATGGAACGTTGGTTTCCCGATCTGTAGATGGTGCTGTAATTAAGAATCCAAATGATGCTGCCGATCAAGTACTAAATATGGCTTTGAATGGTAAAGTCAAAACAATTAATGGAAAAACGATTGCAATGACTGCAGAAAGTATTTGTGTGCATGGTGATACGGATGATGCAATTGCGATTGTTCGGAAAGTAAAAGAAAGATTAGAAGCAGCAAATGTAAACATCCAACCAGTCGGAACATGGTTGTAAAATTATTATGAGCGTAGGAGGAAAAAGAAATGAATATTTACGTATTATTAAAGAGAACTTTTGATACAGAGGATAAAATTGTCGTGTCAAACGGACAAATTGAAGATGATAGTGCCGAATTTATTATTAACCCTTACGATGAGTATGCAGTGGAAGAAGCAATTGTACAGCGTGATGCACATGGTGGAGAAGTAACT
>NZ_JAXHDE010000030.1:0-3590 GCF_037072005.1 Pseudogracilibacillus sp. SO10305
TTAATCCATTATCTTTTTGGAAGCTTTTCACAACATTAGCTGTAACAGAGCCATATACGTTAGATGGGTTTGCTGGAAAATTACCGTAACCCAATTGACGTAAATCCTTTTTTAACTGAATAACGTGTGGCCCCTTATCGCCATTAGTATATTCATCCATAGAAAATTTTTCATTATCTGCCTGTTTGATACTAGCTTTTTTAATATTGCTACTTTTTTTATTTTTATTGTTTTCTGAATTAGTATCATGTTCCTTAGTGTTTACTAATTCATCTTTCTCAGTAGCAAAAAATTTATTATTTTGAATTAATTTATCATTAGAATCATTTTTAAATTCATCAACATTAGACGATGAATTATTACCCTCTATCACAGTAGAATTAGATGAAGAGTTATTATTATCTGTTTCAGTATTGTTAGATGAAGAACTATTTTTATCTTCATCCGATAAAGTTAATTCATCGTCAACATCCTTGTTTTCATCTTCACTAGAAATTTCACATTCTATCTCAAGGGAGTTAATAAACGTTTTTAATTCCTCATCAATAACATTAATGTCAAGTTCCTTAAAATATTCTGTTAGTTCTTCATTATTAATATCAATTACCTCAGATTTACGATCTAACTCCTCGCAGTAGAGAGTAGTGAATTCTTCATCTTCCTCTAAATTTAAATCATAAAGTGTAATTACGTTTTCACCTATATCTTTATCGTTTATATTTTCATGCGCAAATACTTGTAAATGCGTAAAAAATGGATTTAGGACAAAAGTGATTAATATTGCAAAAATAAATACTTTTCTAAATTTAAACCTCTGTATCAATTGATAAATCTCCCTTTTATTAAATTATATTAAAATCTCTCATTTTCACCTCCAGATTATTAATATTAAATTATGAGTAAAACTTATCACTAAAACATACTTCTACATTCTATAATAAGTTAATTTTAATGAATTGTCGACTTATTTTATATAGAAATACAGGCTGAAAGACTTAATTGTTAAGAAAATGTTTTAAAATTATTCCCCACCTTTTCATCCCTTCTTTCGATTATAGAAGTGAAGGGAGGTGGAGGACGATGGCGATTGAACAAATTGTAACTACACAGCTTCGTTTAACGTTTTTTGAAGGGTATGATGAAGAAAGTGACAAAAATATTTATGTAAGAAAGTCATTTAATAACATCAACGCTTTTGCCACATCAGATGCATTGTTAGCAGTATCTGAAGCGATGGCTACCTTACAAACATTACCACTAGATGCAGTTGAACGAGCAGATGTTGTAGCGATTCATTAATGGAACAACGTAAAAAGATGAAGGAGGGATGAAGATGAAGCGTTTAGAATTACAGTTTGTAGATGCTGGAGGGAAAACAGTTACTTATACACTGGATAACCCAGTCGATCCACAAGATGCTGAACAAGTTGTAGCGGTGATGGACGAGATGATTGCACAAGATGCATTTGCATCTAAAGACGGTCCAATTGTTGCGAAAAAAGGAGCAAGAATTGTAGAGCGAACAGTGACTGATATTGATATCGGTCTAGAATAAGACAGAAAAAGGTAGAGGGAATCATCAGTGATTCCTCTATCTTTTTTCTTATAAAGAAGGAGGGAAGATGATGGAGGATTGGATGGCGTTTATAACGGAAATAAGCTATCCGATTGCAATTACGTTTTATTTATTGCATCGGATTGAAGGGAAATTAGACGTACTAAATGAATCGATTCGACTTCTTCCGGAAAAAATGAAATAACAGGGGAAAGAGAAGGATACTAGTTTATCCTTCTCTTTCTTTTTCTTTTTCTCTATTCGATAAAATGCTATACTATTAAATAAAATGAATTGGAGTGTTAGAACGTGGGACAATTTTTTGATCAGACGAAACTCCCTTACATATGTACACCATTAACGGGAAAAACAACAACGCAATTATTAGAACAATTAGATAATATACTAGAAAAAGAACCTGATATGATTGAATGGCGCGCTGATTTTTTTGAGCATTTACATAACGAAGCGGATGTTTTTTCTATAATTAAAGCTATAAAGGAAAAAACAACGATTCCATTATTGTTTACGATTCGGTCGATTCATGAAGGTGGCGAAACTATTTCATTAACCGAAGCGGAAAAGGTATCGCTCCTTTGTAATGTATGTAAAGAGACGAATGTAGACCTTATAGATTATGAAACATCGAATGATAAGAAAGATGTCGAACTAGTTGTAAAGACGGCGAAAAAGCACGATAAGCAGATTGTGTTGTCGTTTCATCATTTTGAACATACACCATCCGAGGACGAATTAATAGAAAGGGCTAAAAATGCAGCAAAGTTTCATGCCGATATAATTAAATTAGCTGTCATGCCTGAAGAAAAAGAAGATGTATTTCGCTTATTAGAAGTGACACGTATATTGGACGATATGTTTGAACAGCCGATTATTACGATGTCGATGGGAGAACTAGGGGCACTCTCTAGAATCAATGGTTGGTTATATGGTTCTGTTTTAACTTTTGCAGTAGGAATAGAGCAATCAGCTCCAGGGCAAATCGCGATTGAACCATTACGTGAAGCAATATGGAATACGAAACAATTAATGCCGAACTGGTAAGGAGTGGAATGAATGGAAAAAGTAACGATTCGTAGTACAGATTTAAAAGTAAATCCAATTGGATTAGGGACGAATGCGGTTGGAGGTCAAATGTTTTACCCAAATATAACAGATGATGCTGGAAGGAATTTATTAAAAACGGCAATCAATCAGGAGGTTGACTTTTGGGACACAGCATTTATTTATGGACCGAAACGGTCAGAGGAAATAATTGGGGAAGTCTTAGCGGAAACAGGGAAAAGAAATGAAATTGTGTTGGCGACAAAGGCGGCACATGAAATTATTCACGATGAAACGGTAATAAATAATCATCCACAATTTTTAGAACGTGCTGTAGAAGAAGCGCTTAAAAGGTTACAAACAGATTATATTGATTTATTTTATATTCATTTTCCCGATGAAGATACACCAAAATATGAAGCGGTAGGAGCATTACAACGTTTAAAAGAAAAAGGAATGATTCGTGCGATTGGTGTGTCTAACTTTTCGCTGGAACAATTACAAGAGGCGAATAAGGATGGCTATGTAAATGTCATGCAAGGACATTATAATTTATTCAATAGAAAGGTAGAAGAGGATATTTTACCATACACATACGACCATAATATATCATTTATTCCATATTTTCCGTTTGCTTCTGGATTACTTGCTGGGAAATATACGAAAGATACGACATTTGAAGAAGGGGATTTACGATTAAAGAAACCTGAATTTAAAGGGGATGCATTTTTAAAAAATGTAGAAAAAGTAGAAAAGCTTCGTAGTATTGCTGAGGGAAAAGGTGTCGACATTGCTCAAGTTATACTTTCGTGGTATTTACATTGTGATGAAATAGACGTCGTCATACCTGGTGCAAAAAGAAGTGAACAAGTAGTGGAGAACTTACGTGCGAATGAGTTGTTTTTAACTGAGGATGAATTTTTATTTATAGATGAACTGTTTGATGAATAATAGTAATTTTAAACACAATAAT
>NZ_JAXHDE010000031.1:0-3480 GCF_037072005.1 Pseudogracilibacillus sp. SO10305
CATTTTGTTTGCTTGAATGCACGGAAATATGCATGATCCTCTTTATAGTGAAATTCTACTGCACCATCTTTATCCGTCCGATATATTTTTATATGATGTTCTTCTAAACGATCGATTACCTCAGTTGAAGGATGATTATAACGATTATTTTCCCCAACTGGAATAAGCGCTACCGTCGGTTGAATATGATGTAACATTGCATCACTCGTAGATGTTTTACTTCCATGATGCGCAATTTTTAATACATCAATTTGTAAATTAGGGTATTGCTCGATCAATATTGCTTCGTTTTCTACATACATGTCTCCCGTAAACAACCATGATGTGGAACCAAATGTCACTACTATATTTAATGAGTTTTCATTTGCATCATCTTTATCGATAAAAGGACCTATTATATGCCATTTCATGCCGTTTTCTTCTAAAGTAGTTCCCGTTTTAATCCGTTTAATTTTATCGCTCTCTCTCAATACACTGGAATTTTCTATTTCGAAATACTCGGATACGATAATTTTTTTAACGTGAAATTGATTCATAATAAATGGTACACTTCCATCATGATCAAGGTCTTCATGGCTTATAAAAATAGCATCAATCTTCTGAATTCCTTTACCATATAAAAATGGACGAATGACATTTTTATATACAGAATTAGTCGGTTCCATATTTTCGAATGAAAATTTGGCCCCTGCATCAATCATATATACACCTTTTCGAAATGGCAACTCAATAACAAAGGCATCCCCCTGCCCCATATTCAACATCGTTACAGTACCATACGGATTATAATATGGACGTAATGCTAGTAAAATTAAAAAAGAGCAAAATAATAAGCCTGACATCACTGACTTTTTCCATGTTTTCCTTTCTAAACATATGAGGAATATGACAAAAAAACTGTAATACAAAATGACCGTAAACATATTCATGTTACCGATAAATAAAGGAAATTGACCAAACGTATCAAGTGATGCAATAAGATTTAATGCCTTTTCGTGCATGAAACGAAAAAACGTATCAATGAATGATGTAATTACATTTGGTAAAAATATACTAATTAATTGGATAAACAATAATGGCATGACAAATAATGTGAAATAAGGAATAACAATGACATTTATTATAATAGATAGTGGTTGAAATATGGAGAAATAATGAATTTGGAGTGGTAAAATAGCCATCTGTGCTATAAAACTAATTTGTAGTGCTTGTACCCAACGAATTTTTGTATGTTTTAGTAGTTGGGATGAAATAATTAAACTAAAGGTGACCGCAAATGAAAATTGAAATCCAATATGGTATATAATATAGGGGTGAAAAATGATTAACAATAACATAATCATACTTAGTAAATCTGCATAAAAAATGTTTATCGAAAATCGTTGCATGACCAATATGACGATAACCATTAATGAAGCGCGCCACACTGATGGTTCTGCACCTGCTAGAAATATATACATCGGCAAGAAGCAAATAATTAAAAGGGCCGCATTTTCCTTTGTCGTTATACGCATCGAGACAAATACAAAGTAAAGTAGTGCTGTAATAATTCCTACATGTAATCCAGATATCGCTAATATATGGGAAAGACCCCAACGTTGGAATGTATCTATTATTTCTTCGTCTATTTGAGCTGTATTACCGAATAATAGGGCTTTCATCCAAGCGCTCGTTACATCTGAAAAATTCGTTTCTATTTTTGTCATGATGTTTTTTCGAAATCCATATAACTTTTGCAAAAAAGAAGAGGAAGTTTCACAATGAAAATGTTCGGTAGATGAAACTAACAATTGTTTGTAAATCCCTTGTTTTGCTAAGTAAGTAGAAAAATCAAATTCATAAGGATTTGTTGCTTGCTTAGGAGCGCTTAATTCTCCTTCAAACTGACAAATTGCGCCATACTGTAGTTGTGCTATCATGTGAGGGGATGTATCATTTTCTTTGAAGTATGTCGTATATATTTTTTCATCTTCTACTTCTACTGTAAAATAAATTGTTTTATCTGTTTCTTCTATTTTCGTAATAATTTCCCCTTGTATTGTCACATTTTCTTTTTCAATTGTTTCTTTATGTTCAATAGTTGGAAGGTACATATATGCGATACCTATCGTGCAAATACTCGCTAAAATGATGGAGATTTTTAGGCCCCGATACACGTATAAATAAACAAGCCAACAAATAAATATAATGATCAATATATAAGTTTGAAAATGAATACTAATTGGTACGAGAACGACAGCAAAAACAATTATATAAAAATGAAATTGAAAAGGATACAATGTATGCCATTGCCTCCTTTTATTTCACAGTAATTTCAACATCTGTTAATGGTATTTTTTCGTAAGGAATATTTGCTTCCATAAATAATTGTTCCGCAATTTTATTGTTACGGTAATCATCTGAATAATATATTTTCTTTACCCCTGCTTGAATAAGTTGTTTTGTACAATGTAAGCATGGGAAATGTGTAACATATATAACCGTATTATTTGTTGACACACCGAATTTCGCACATTGTAATAGTGCATTGGCTTCCGCATGAACAGTGCGGACACAATGTCCATCAATTTCTAAACAACCTTCATCGGTACAATGAATGCCATCAGCGACAGACCCGTTGTACCCTGTTGCAATCAATCGATTGTCTTTTACAATAACAGCCCCTACATTCAATCTTGTACATGTACTACGTAATGCAACGATATGTGCTTGTGCAATAAAATATTGTTTCCAATTTAAACGATTCATCTTGTATTCCTCCCTGTATAGCATGTATATTTATGGTACAGAAATTTGATCACGTATATTTTCCACCGTTTTCTCTCCTATACCGCTTACATTTAGTAAATCTTCAATCGTGTGAAACGGGCCATTTTCCTCCCGATATGCAATAATTGTTTCCGCCTTTTTAGGTCCGATGCCATTCAATGTTTGAATTTCTTCAGCAGTTGCATGATTAATGGCTACTTTTCCATCTTGGGCACTTTGAGTGGTAGTAGAAGATATGTTTGGCTGTATATGTTCGATCTCTTCTCCGATTGTTGGTATATAAATAACCATTTCGTCCTGTAAACGTTGCGCTAAATTAACTTGGTTTTCATCCGCATCATCTTTTAATCCACCTGCTAAATCAATAACATCTTGGATACGGTCCCCTTCATTAATTTTATATAAGCCTGGATGTTTGATTGCTCCTTTAATATCAACTAACAAGATAAGTGGTTCTTCTGCTTCAACCGTCATTTCTGTTTCGTTTTGTGCAAAGACATTGTCTTGTTGATCAACGATAAACGATGTTTCTTCTTCTTTTTTCGGAAAAATTTGCAATAATATAAAGGAACCAACAGCTATGATGACAATGCCAATTACTCCATATTTTCGCCATATATCGAGCAAATGTATTCCCCCTTTATCATGTATTTAAAATGATTATAGAAGGATTTGTTCATTTTGTAAAATCGGCATGAATAGAAGAAAATC
>NZ_JAXHDE010000032.1:0-3127 GCF_037072005.1 Pseudogracilibacillus sp. SO10305
ACATTTATTGTTGTTTGTTCGGTTTTGAGGGAATAAATTCCTCAAAATTATCTCTACTTTTTACTTGTGAATCAAGTGAGAAAGTAGTAAGATATTTTTTGTACCTTGAAAACTAAATAAGAGCAAGATAATCAACGACATCAAATCATTTTAAAATGATTCAATTTTTATAAATTTAGTAAATTAGTTAAGTGAACAAGGGCGCACGGTGGATGCCTTGGCACTAGGAGCCGATGAAGGACGGGACTAACGCCGATATGCTTCGGGGAGCTGTAAGTAAGCTTTGATCCGGAGATTTCCGAATGGGGAAACCTACTATTCGTAATGGAATAGTGCAGCTATTTGAATACATAGAATAGTTGTGGCATACCTGGGGAACTGAAACATCTTAGTACCCAGAGGAAGAGAAAGCAAATGCGATTTCCATAGTAGCGGCGAGCGAACTGGAATCAGCCCAAACCAGTAGGTTTACCTACTGGGGTTGTAGGACACTTCACATGGAGTTACAAAGAAATGTATTAGACGAATCGATCTGGAAAGGTCAGCCGAAGAAGGTAACAGCCCTGTAATCGAAAGTACATTTTCTCCGAAGTGGATCCTGAGTACGGCGGAACACGTGAAATTCCGTCGGAATCCGGGAGGACCATCTCCCAAGGCTAAATACTCCCTAGTGACCGATAGTGAACCAGTACCGTGAGGGAAAGGTGAAAAGCACCCCGGGAGGGGAGTGAAATAGTACCTGAAACCGTGTGCCTACAAGTAGTCGGAGCACGTTAATGTGTGACGGCGTACCTCTTGCAGAATGGACCGGCGAGTTACGATTGCATGCAAGGTTAAGCGGGTTTTCCGTGGAGCCGCAGCGAAAGCGAGTCTGAAATGGGCGCTTTAGTATGTAGTCGTAGACCCGAAACCGTGTGATCTACCCATGTCCAGGGTGAAGGTCAGGTAACACTGACTGGAGGCCCGAACCCACGTATGTTGAAAAATGCGGGGATGAGGTGTGGGTAGGGGTGAAAAGCCAATCGAACACGGAGATAGCTGGTTCTCTCCGAAATAGCTTTTGGGCTAGCCTCAAGTTTTAGAGTATTGGAGGTAGAGCACTGATTGGACTAGGGGCCCTCATCGGGTTACCGAATTCAGTCAAACTCCGAATGCCAAATACTTTTACTTGGGAGTCAGACAGTGGGTGATAAGATTCATTGTCGAGAGGGAAACAACCCAGACCACCAGTTAAGGTCCCTAAGTATACGCTAAGTGGAAAAGGATGTGAAGTTGCTTAGACAACCAGGATGTTGGCTTAGAAGCAGCCACCATTTAAAGAGTGCGTAATAGCTCACTGGTCGAGTGACTTTGCGCCGAAAATGTACCGGGGCTAAGCGTATCACCGAAACTGTGGATTGTACCGTTGGTACAGTGGTAGGAGAGCGTTCTACTTGCTGTGAAGTCAGATCGTGAGGACTGGTGGAGCGTGTAGAAGTGAGAATGCCGGTATGAGTAACGAAAAAAGAGTGAGAATCTCTTTCACCGAAAGCCTAAGGTTTCCTGAGGAAGGCTCGTCCTCTCAGGGTTAGTCAGGACCTAAGCTGAGGCCGAAAGGCGTAGGCGATGGACAACAGGTTGATATTCCTGTACCACCTCGTAATTGTTTGAGCGATGGGGCGACGCAGGAGGATAAGGAATCGCACAGATGGATGTGCGTCCAAGCAGTTAGGGAGTTAGATAGGCAAATCCGTCTAACAATCTCGAGCTGTGATGGGGAGTGAAATATAGTAGCGAAGTTCCTGATTCCACACTGCCAAGAAAAACCTCTAGTTAAATTACAGGTGCCTGTACCGATAACCGACACAGGTGGGCAAGAAGAGTATTCTAAGGTGAGCGGGAGAACTCTCGTTAAGGAACTAGGCAAAATGACCCCGTAACTTCGGGAGAAGGGGTGCTCCTCTTAGAGGAGCCGCAGTGAACAGGCCCAAGCGACTGTTTATCAAAAACATAGGTCTCTGCTAAGCCGCAAGGCGATGTATAGGGGCTGACACCTGCCCGGTGCTGGAAGGTTAAGGGGATGTGTTAGGCGTAAGCCGAAGCATTGAACCGAAGCCCCAGTAAACGGCGGCCGTAACTATAACGGTCCTAAGGTAGCGAAATTCCTTGTCGGGTAAGTTCCGACCCGCACGAAAGGTGCAACGACTTGGGCACTGTCTCAACGAGAGACCCGGTGAAATTATACTACGCGTGAAGATGCGCGTTACCCGCGACAGGACGGAAAGACCCCGTGGAGCTTTACTGTAGTCTGATATTGAATGTTTGTGCAGCTTGTACAGGATAGGTAGGAGCCTTAGAAGCGTGAGCGCTAGCTTACGTGGAGGCACTGGTGGGATACTACCCTTGTTGTATGAACATTCTAACCCAGGACCGTGATCCGGTTCGGAGACAGTGTCAGATAGGCAGTTTGACTGGGGCGGTCGCCTCCCAAAGAGTAACGGAGGCGCTCAAAGGTTCCCTCAGAATGGTTGGAAATCATTCATCGAGTGTAAAGGCAGAAGGGAGCTTGACTGCGAGACTTACAAGTCGAGCAGGGACGAAAGTCGGACTTAGTGATCCGGTGGTTCCGCATGGAAGGGCCATCGCTCAACGGATAAAAGCTACCCCGGGGATAACAGGCTTATCTCCCCCAAGAGTTCACATCGACGGGGAGGTTTGGCACCTCGATGTCGGCTCATCGCATCCTGGGGCTGGAGTCGGTCCCAAGGGTTGGGCTGTTCGCCCATTAAAGCGGTACGCGAGCTGGGTTCAGAACGTCGTGAGACAGTTCGGTCCCTATCCGTCGTGGGCGTTGGAAGTTTGAGAGGAGCTGTCCTTAGTACGAGAGGACCGGGATGGACACACCACTGGTGTACCAGTTGTTCCGCCAGGAGCATAGCTGGGTAGCTACGTGTGGCAAGGATAAGTGCTGAAAGCATCTAAGCACGAAGCCCGCCTCAAGATGAGACTTCCCATCATTTTAAATGAGTAAGATCCCTTACGAGACGATAAGGTTGATAGGTTCGGGGTGGAAGCGTAGTGATACGTGGAGCTGACGAATACTAATAGATCGAGGACTTAACTAAGTTTTAAGTCAAGTTGATTTGAG
>NZ_JAXHDE010000033.1:0-2723 GCF_037072005.1 Pseudogracilibacillus sp. SO10305
TCAGAACGTTTTTTATTTAATCTAATAATTATTTTCATATACTTCATCTTGATTCATTTCATTCTCTTGATAATACTCTTGTTCATCCGTTTCATCTTCAATAACTTCTTCCTCAGAAGCTTCTATTAATTCTAAATGAGTTTTCAATGTATTAATTGTATTTTGTAATTCTTCATGATCTAACTGCCAGTAATAAATACCCTCCGGTTGATAATCATATCCTTCTAAAGATAGCTTTTCGATATCAATTTTAGAACCGTGCGTTGCATAAGAGAAAAAGCTCTTCATTTCTGTAAATGTCATATTCGTAGACATATTTTTTCCTACTGCTTCAATAACATCATCATATTTTAACACCGATGAAACTGATGCAACTTTACTTACCATTGCGTCGACAATTTCTAATTGTCTTTGTCCACGCATTACATCTGTATCTTGTTTACGAGTACGAGCCAAGGCTAAAGCTTCTTCCCCGTCTAATGTTTGTTCACCTGGCATTAAATGAATAGAGTCTCTTTTATCTTTAGAGTTTGATTCCTTAAATTCGTATGGTACCTCTACATCAATTCCACCAATTGCATCTACTACATCAACAAATGCGTTAAAATTAACCTTTACATAATAATCAACAGGAATATCTAATAAGTTCTCCACTGTATCAATTGTCGATCTCGTTCCACCGAATGCATGTGCGTGGTTAATTTTATCTTCGTATCCAACTTCTGGTATGTAAACATATGAGTCACGAGGAATACTTAATAGTTTTACACTTTTATCATCTTTATTTAATGATGCCAAAATTAATGCGTCTGTTCTCGTCGGTTCTCCTCGTTCACTTCGTTTTTCATTTTCATCAATTCCCATTAAGAGAACTGTTACGTTATCGAATTTCGGGTCAACATAATCATCTCGTAAATCCGATTTATCCCTTCCGTCATCTTCATAAGCATCATTCATTGTTGAACCAGCTTTTATATATAAATGAACTCCATATCCACCAACGAGTAAAACAACTAATAAAAAGGGTATTAAGCCAAACTTAACCCACCCTCTTAATTTTCGTTTCGGAGTTTTTATTCTTGTGTGCTTCATTTTATTAGACTCCTTTAATCATACTTATATTCATATTTAAACAAATTTACTCTTATATTATACTACTTCTTCATTATAAGTATCAAGGATTGATTGCATTTTGTAATCATCATTTAATATTTTGGTATTTTTAACCGAAATCGCCTAAATTTAAGTCTAAGAAATTTTTGTATAATATTATACACTTTAATTTTTATACTGATCACTCAGAATTGTAACCTCGTATATTGTTATTGACTAGTATTTTTATTTCAAAAAAGGGAATAAATGTTATTAGTTAACAAACAAAAAAATCTCTTATTTATCTTAAAGATTAAAGATAAATAAGAGACAAATTCATAACTTATTAATTATATTCCGCTATATCATAATGGTAATTTGGGCGATCTATAAAACTATATACCTCTTTTATTCTACTTATTTGCTTTCGAGCCCAACCAATATCTGTCGCGTATTGTTTCCATGCATATCCGTCAGCCATTCTCGGGTTCCAACGCATTTTATATAAAGTGTTTTGTTTATACGCGTTGTGGATGTATTGTTGCCCCACCCATTTTGCTCCTCCTTCAATAGCTTTCTTTGGAGTAGTCCATCCTTCTTCGTATGCTCTAATCGCTCCTGCATTATTTGGATTACTATCAACAGCACCAATACCGTACATATTGTATACCTTTTTAATAGATGTTAAATTTTTTCGATTACTACTGGTAACAACAGTAGGTTTTCCACTCTTATTCTTTCCAACTTCTATTCCTGTTGCTAGTTTAGAAGTACCGTTACCTGTCTCAAGTAGAGAGTGAGAGATTAGATAAGCTTCATTTACTTTACCTTGCTTTGCTCCATTAATAAAAGCTTGACCTTGATTATTTAAAACACCTTTTCCTTTTAACATACCATTTAGTTGACTAGCGGTAGCACCTGCTAAAGTATCTAAACGTAAATGTTGAAATTTGTCAGTATTTTTTGGATTCATTTCCGAACTCAAATCTGAAGCAGTCGGAAGTCTCCAAGTCTTGTATTCTATTTCGTACCATGAACCTTCCTTATTTTTAATTGTAATCTTATCGCCCTTTAATAGTTTTCCAAAAATATGAGACGAGGTATTTTGTCCTGCACGAACATTCACGGTAGCCAATACTTCACCTTCATTAATATCAACATATTTGGAGGAAATATAATATAATTTACCATTGTTTGATATTTGGTACCACTTATTAGAGGCCCCTAAAATTATATCATTCACTTCCTTAATAACATTTACTGTATTACCTTTTTTCATTTGATTTATTATATCGGAATTTACAGTTGGCTTTGTTCGAACATTAACAGTTCCAGTCACGGTCCCTCTTCCTTTTAAAGTTACATATTTATTTGCAATGTAAGATTTATCGTTTCTATATTTATCTGTTTGTGGATTGTGAGATAATTGTATGTTTACTGCCTCTACCAATGTAAGTTTGTAATTTGTGTATTCTGTCTTGATTACAGGTTCAATACTTATATTATTTACTAATTCAGAGATTTTATCTAAGGTTTGTTGATCTGTAATTCCATCGTCTTTCAAGCCATTAGCATTTTGAAAATCCTTTACAACATTTGCCGTTACAGTTCCATATACATTAGATGGATTT
>NZ_JAXHDE010000034.1:0-2475 GCF_037072005.1 Pseudogracilibacillus sp. SO10305
AAGAAACCATTTAAGGATGATTGATAGTAATACTTATTTTGCGTTTCGCATAATTTGATATGAGAGTAGTAATTGAATTGCCCTCCAATTGTTAGTATGGCGCCTAACAATCGGGGGCTTTTGTTTATTGCTCTTTCATAAAATAGACTACTGAATTATTTTGTGTCATTATATACCCAAATGAATCTGATGATTTTTCCGCTATATTTTGTTCTTCAGCTGTGATTGTAACTTCAATATTTTGATATACTTTATTTTCATATTCATTTTGTTCCTCAATTGTTACAGTTCTTACGATATCGCCATTATCGTTCAATGTTCGGTCTTTAGCAAATGCTGTTGTATGTACAAATAATACGGTCATCATTGCAATAGCGCTAAGAAATAAGAGTGCTTTTTTCACTTAATATTTACCTCCTTCTTCGTTAATTTTTCTAATTATTAAAATTATACTATAAAGGCATATAAAGTACGTATGTAAAAGCACAATAAGTCTAACAAGGGTATGAACAAAGAGATAGAAAACTTTTGCTATCTTTTTGTATCATTCTTTAAAATGTCAATCTATAATATATACGTTATCCAATATAATGTCATTTAAGGACTGTTATATAGATGTAACACTTTATTTTTCCTGCATACTTAACAATAACATCCTATACAGAACGTAAATACCGATATAAGCACCTGTTATTAGAAAAAAGGGATTTAAAAATATGGCATGAATGGTTGTCATGAAAACGGAATTTTCTTTAATTACTTTATAAATGGACAGGGAAGCAATATTTCCAAATACAAGGATAGCGATTATCGCAAGTATGTTATAAACTAGGTTAAATTTTGTTGAGATTTTTTGGGAATATAACATGAGCAGAGGAAGCAAAATACTTCCAAGAATGAAAAATATAATCATTACATCACCTACTTATTTCTCTCAGCTAGTTTGTCCAATTGTATATGTATTATACGTTTGGATAATTTTTACTTATATACAATTTTAAAAAGTGACACATAAATTAATTAAGCGATGGAACAATAGGAATACTAAAAAAGAAGATAGGTGAGATAATGGAACAGAAGTATAGTAAAGGTGATATTGTTTATGTACTCATTCGTAATCCACATGTTCAAGATGTTGCAAATGTTCAGCAAGCAGCAATTGTACAACATCCGGAGCAGCCAAATAAATTAGCGCTTTTTTCGCATGAAAATTATTATCCACTTTCAAATGATTTTGCAATATTTTCAACAGAAGCGGCCGCAGAACTCGCTTATGAGGAAGCATTTGTTATGGATGATGGTGAAAAAGATGGTTAAACCATTTACGCCACAATTGATTTATGTGGAACCACGAGCATTAGAATATCCGAATGGAAAGCGACTCCTCTCGAAGTTTGAGGATATGGGGGTAGAGATACGACAGACCACTTCACATAATCAAATTCGTAATTTACCAGGGGATAATCATTTTCAAAAATATCGTGTTGCGAAATCTACATTAGTTATTGGCGTTAGAAAAACTTTGCATTTTGATACGTCGAAGCCTTCCGCTGAATATGCTATCCCACTTGCAACTGGTTGTATGGGGCATTGCCATTACTGCTATCTACAAACGACAATGGGAAGTAAACCTTATATTCGGACATATGTAAATGTGGATGAGATTTTTGATGCTGCACAAAAATATATGGATGAACGTGCACCAGAAATCACTAGATTCGAAGCATCCTGCACGTCTGATATTGTCGGGGTCGACCATTTAACACACCATTTAAAACAAGCAATTGAGTTCTTTGGTCAATCGAAATATGGGAAGCTTCGATTTGTAACAAAATTTGCACATGTCGATCATTTGCTTAATGCAAATCATCAAGGGAAAACACGCTTTCGCTTTAGTATAAATGATGATTATATTATAAAGTATTTTGAACCAGGAACTTCTAGATTGCACGAACGGATTGAAGCTGCTGTTAAAGTTGCCGAAGCTGATTATCCTTTAGGTTTTATTATTGCACCGATTTATCTTCATGATGGGTGGCAAGAAGGATACTTGGAAATGTTTGAAAAGTTAGATGCGTCTTTACCTTCATTTGCTAGAAAAGATTTAACATTTGAAATGATACAACACCGTTTTACAAAACCCGCTAAAAGAGTAATTCAAGAAAATTATCCCATGACGAAACTGGAATTAGATGAGTCAAAACGAAAAGTAAAATGGGGACGTTATGGCATATACAAGTATGTTTACCAGGATGAACAGCAAGAAGCAATCAAAGATACGTTAGGTAGCTATGTAAAGCGATTTTTTCCAGAGGCAAAAATTGAATATTTCACTTAATAAACAAGCCTTCTTTTTTGTGAGGAAAGGCTAGGTGATTATATCTGCTAGTTCTCGTAGAAATTGGGTTGCACTTGCGGAATTAAGTGATATATTCGCAAGTTCTCGCTGAAATTGCAGTTCACTTGCGGAATTCC
>NZ_JAXHDE010000035.1:0-1620 GCF_037072005.1 Pseudogracilibacillus sp. SO10305
CCAGAAACCTACTTCGCTTTCCGGGGGGGCCGGCCTCAGCCAACAGAGAAAGAAGATCACTTTCTCTTGTTGTCTTCGGACACGGCTGGTCCCCCAGGAGTCTTCGTAGGTTTCTTCCGCTAGATTTATGTTCTATCATCTATATTGTATACCGAGACATATCACATTCAGTAGCCTAGGCTACTGAATGTGATATGTCTTTTTGATTTATGACTGCTCGCAATTTGAAATGCAATAAAATCCTGTTTTTGAAATTATTAAAGTTACGATAACCATAGGCAACGCGATTTAACACTTTTATCTTATTATTAATACCTTCAATTCGTCCATTATTGTATGGATATAATAAACTATTTTTGATGTATAGCAAATGTTTTTTTAATGTTTTAATACTCGTTTTCATATAACTAGAAATCGTATTTGTGTCTACATCAAATACCGTATTAGCTAATGCATCAAAGTTTTTATTTTTAACACTCTTTAAGAGTGTTTGGTATAGTTCATAATTTCTTTTCAAATCACTATCATAGTTAAGCAATTCTTCCACAACATTTACTTCTAATCTTTGGCCGAACATAGGATAATACTTATATTCTGTATAGGAAAGTTTTTGTGCGTCTTTCAGTAACAACTTCCAAAATCGTTTTAACCGTCGGTACTTCTTCATGTCTTCACTATTTGATGTTTTAAACTTATTCATAATCTGTACACGTGTTTTATTCATCGTACGACTAATTAATTGCACAATATGAAAACGATCAATAATAATTTTTGCTTGTGGAAAAATTTCTTTAATAACATTTACATAACCAGCATTCATATCAATCGTAATTGTTTTAACTTTTCTTAAATCACTTAAGTAATAATTAGTGATGAAGTGATCTTTAATAGTGCGAGCGTCTCTTCGTTCCAATATATCAAGAATATCACCTGTTTCTGCATCAACATATTCAAAGGCCATTTGGCCTTTTTGATATTTAAACTCATCGAATGATAGATGTTCCGGTAAAGATTGGTATTGTTTTTGAAACTTTTTTGCCTCAGTGTTAATCACGCGTTGAACTGTTGTTGTCGATACAAAACAAGCTTTAGAGATATCGGTTAAGGATTGGGCGTCTGTTGATTTAAGAAGAACCTTTGCCTTTGTTTGATTAGAAATAAAACAATGATCATCAACAATCTTTGATGATGCACTAAATGTGCTGTTACAGGCTTTACAAAAGAAACGTTGTTTCTTCAAATTTAAATATGTAGGATGAGTTCCAGTGATTGGTAAGGTAATACGTGATGTTTTTGTTCCATTTTTATAAACCGTATAATTCTTATTTTCAATACCACAGCGTTTGCAATGTGAAGGTGTGAAAGTCAGTTTAGCTGTGATAAACTTAGCCATTTTTCCTTTATATACTTTTAATTCAACCGCATTTTCTTCTAGTACAATATTTTTGTCTTGTATATCAAGTAATAATTTAATATCATTAGAGTTAGACAAGTGATTTCCCTCCTAAATTTGGTTTTCGTCGACTTTAATTTTACAGGGAAATTCACTTGTTTTCTATTTTTCTGTACAGAAAAAAGGTATTGGTGAATTTCCTCACCAACACCATTTATTGTACGACC
>NZ_JAXHDE010000036.1:0-1602 GCF_037072005.1 Pseudogracilibacillus sp. SO10305
TTCATCCTTGTATATTATATTTAAGGTTTTAGTCTTCCGACTATAAAAGGAAAACCTTATGAACCTAAGTAATTTTTTCATTGGTATTTCCTCAATTATTTTGAGAAAATATACTTAATGGATTGAGAGGTGGATCGTTTCATCCTTGGGTTACTAAACTCGTAATTGAAAGACTGAACCCTCTCTCTGTTAAGCTGATTACGAATGAGTTAGATGTTGAAGGCACTTCGCCTTACTCCGTATTTAGCACAAGGTCGTGACGCTTTTCAGATGAGTGGCATTCAATCCAAATAAGTGAAGAAGGTGAAGCTATGTTTTATCTTGGTATTGATATTGGCAAACGTACTCACGTTGCTTCAGTTATGGATGAGGAAGGAAAAATAGTGTTAAAAGGTTTCTCCTTTCCAAACTCATCAGAAGGCGGTCACTCACTACTCACTCGTTTACGTACTATTTCAGATGACCCAGCCCATTTCCTTACGGGAATGGAAGCTACAGGACATTATTGGCTCGCTCTCTTTTCATTCCTAGAAAATGCTGATTATTTCATCCATGTCATCAACCCTATTCAAACTGATGGTTGGCGGAAAGGTACTGAAATCCGCAAAAGAAAGACAGACATCATTGATTCGGTATTAATAGCCGACCTTATTCGTTACGGTTCATTTGAAGACACTACTTTAGCGAATGAAGATATGTTTTCCTTACGTCAATTAACCCGTTATCGATCGTACTTAGTTGGAACGGCGGGCGATTTCAAACGTAAAATCATCGCTGTTTTAGACCAAGTATTTCCTGAATATAATACAGTCTTTTCAAAGGTTGGCGTTTTTGGAAAAGCTTCAAAGGCTGCATTACTTGAGTACTCCACGCCAGATGCTTTTAATGAAGTAACAGCGGATATGCTTGCTGAAACACTCGGTTTAGCCAGTCGTAATCGTGTAGGCTTAATAAAAGCCGAAGCGCTCAAAAAAGTAGCCTCAAACTCTTTTGGAATCCGCTTTGCACAAGATGCATTTACTTTCCAACTTCGTTCGATGATTGAACAGTTGAACTTCCTCGAAACACAAATTAAGCAAGTAGAAGATGAAATCAAGCAATTAATGGATTCCATCGATTCTGTCGTCGAAACAATACCAGGGATTGGTCCAGTGACTGGTGCGACGATATTAGGCGAAATTGGTGATATTCATAAGTTTTCCAATCCTAAGAAGTTAGTCGCTTATGCCGGCATCGATGCCTCTGTATCGCAATCCGGACAATTTGATGCTACTCATAATGTCATGAGTAAACGTGGCTCACCTTATCTTAGAAAAGCTTTGTTTCAAGCTGCTTTGGTTGCTTCTCGGAGCGATCCCGTATTGAAAGCTTTTTATGATAAAAAACGTTCAGAAGGAAAGCATCACTTAACAGCAGTTGGTGCTGTGTCTCGAAAACTCTGTAACATCATCCATGCGATTTTAACTAAAAATGAACCATACGAAATTCGCACATAAGTGAAAAAACATTTTTTGTGATGTTTATTTGGCATGCTTTCATTTTATATATTTAGTAATAAATTATTTTGTTTTTTCACTTGACTTTATATAGTTAGTCTTTCTA
>NZ_JAXHDE010000037.1:0-1597 GCF_037072005.1 Pseudogracilibacillus sp. SO10305
GTTGTCACAATTGGAGATGAAGACTCTGAAAAACAGTTACGTACTGCGCTTGCAATGGGTGCGGACAAAGCTGTTTTAATTAATACAGAAGATGATTTAGAAGAAGGCGACCAATTTACAACGGTGAAAATTTTGGAAGCGTTTTTCGAAGATAAAGAAGTAGATTTAATTTTAGCTGGAAACGTCGCAATCGATGAAGCGAGTGGACAAGTTGGTCCTCGTTTAGCGGAAAAATTAGATATTCCTTATGTAACGACAATTGTCGGATTAGATATTGAAGATGGCAAAGCGAATATTGAAAAAGACGTGGAAGGAGACTTAGAGAAAATCGAAGTTTCTTTACCAGTATTAGTGACGTGCCAACAAGGTTTAAACGAACCACGTTATCCATCATTACCAGGAATTATGAAGGCGAAAAAGAAACCATTAGAAGAACTAGAAATTGATGACCTTGATTTAGATGAAGATGATGTAGAAGCAAAAACAGAAACAGTGAACATTTTCCTACCACCTGAAAAAGAAGCGGGAAGAATTTTAGAAGGTGAAATCGATGATCAAGTAAAAGAGCTTGTATCATTATTACGAAACGAAGCAAAAGTACTTTAATCGGACGATAGAGAGGAGACGTATACAATGGGAAAAATTTTAGTAATTGGTGAATCGGTAGACGGAGTATTACGTAATGTAAGTTTTGAAGCGATTGCAGCAGCACGTAAAATAGAAGAAGGTGCAGAAGTTGTCGGCTTATTATTAGGAAAAGATGTACAAGAATCAGAAGCGAATGCAATGATTCATCATGGAGCAGACCGTGTAATTACAGTATCACATGATAATTTAGAAAACTATACATCTGAAGGTTACGGACAAGTCATTTTAGAAGTGATGGACGAAGAATCCCCAGATGCTGTATTAATGGGTCATACTGCAATTGGGAAAGATGTTACACCAAAAATTGCAGGCCGTTTAGAAATCGGATTAGTTTCAGATGCAATTGATATAAAAGTAGATGGGGATGATGTTGTATTTACACGTCCAATCTATTCAGGTAAAGCATTTGAAGAGAAGAAAATGAAAGATGGAATTGTTTTTGCGACAATTCGTCCTAATAACATCCCAGCACTTGAAAAAGATGAAGGACGTTCAGGAGATGTTTCAGCTAAAGATGTGGATGTAAAAGATTTACGTACAATCGTTAAAGAAGTTATCCGTAAAAAAGCAGAAGGTGTGGACATGTCTGAAGCGAGCGTCGTTATCGCTGGTGGACGTGGCGTGAAAAGTGAAGAAGGATTTGAGCCTTTATATGAACTAGCAGATCTTTTAGGCGGGGCAGTAGGGGCGTCACGTGGAGCATGTGATGCGGAATACTGTGACTATTCTTTACAAATTGGACAAACTGGTAAAGTTATTACACCAGACCTTTATATCGCAGTTGGTATTTCAGGAGCAATCCAACACTTAGCAGGTATGTCGAACTCGAAAGTAATCGTAGCAATTAACAAAGACCCGGAAGCGAATATTTTCAATGTGGCAGATTACGGGATTGTTGGCGACTTATTTGATGTCGTGCCGAAATTAATTGAAGAAATTAAAGCGTTAG
>NZ_JAXHDE010000039.1:0-1294 GCF_037072005.1 Pseudogracilibacillus sp. SO10305
ATAGACTGACCCAGTGAAATGAGACAGAAATAAAACACCCTTTTAGGCTGCCTTTTCACCATATTCAATTGGTGAGAGGTAGCCTAATTTTTCTTGAATTCTTACTTCATTATATTCTTTTAGATACTTCTCTACACGTCTTGTAACTTCTGTATTACTTAGTGAATTAAATCTGGTATACGCAAATTCCTCCGATTTCAAACTAGAATGGAATGATTCAATGACTGCATTATCCCAACAGTTACCTCTTCTTGACATGCTACTCACTAAGTTATGCTTTGTTACACAAGCCTGAAAGGCATACGAAGTGTATACACTCCCTTGGTCTGAGTGTATAATCACATCTTCTGGATAAGAACGTTTTTCTAATGCTTCTTTTAGTGTATCTATCACTAGTGGTGTCTGTTGATGATCGTACATTTTGTAAGCGACAATTTCGTTATTATATAAATCCATAATGGTTGATAGATACATTATTGTACTCCCGTATTGAATATATGTTATATCTGTCACCCATTTTTGATTTGGTTTCGAAGCTTGAAAATCACGTTTTATAAGATCAGGCGCAACGATAATTGTCTCACCTTCGGACTTCCACTTTCTTTTAGGTTTAACACGACACTGAAGATGATGTTTTTGCATAATGGCTTGGACAGTATTACGGTTCCGTTTAATTTTATACTCTTTTTTAAGAATTGCTTTAACTTTACGATGCCCATATCGATATTTCGTGTTCTTACATATCTCCATGATTGCTTTTTCAACTTCTGTTAAAGAAGACCTTATTCCTTCAGATCGCCAACGATAATAAGTTGCACGAGGCACTTCCAAGGCATTTAAAATCGATGTCACTGTGTATTTTCCTTTTAATTTATCAACGAGATTTAGAACTATTTCTTTTTCAACTCTCTTTCCATCTCCATATACTTTTTTAAAATTTCATTCTCCATTTTCAAATGATCTATCTGCCGCGTTTTACGCTCATCCTCTGTACTGAATTCTGGACCATGTCCATACGAGTACTGCTTGCCTATTGGCTGATCAAAACGATATATTTCACCATCACGATACCACTTAACCCATGTTTTAATTTGCGATACATTTTTAATTCCATACTTCTCCATAATTTCTTGATTCGTTAATTCTCCACTTAATTTCGCTTTCACAACTGCCCATTTTATCTTACTTGAATATACGTTTTTGCCCATGCAAAAACACCTCCGTTAAAAGTACTTAAATCTATTGTACCATTTCGAAGGTGTTTTATATTGTCTCAAATAATTAGGTTAGTCTA
>NZ_JAXHDE010000040.1:0-1232 GCF_037072005.1 Pseudogracilibacillus sp. SO10305
AAAGTATTTTAAATAAAATACAAAAAGTCATGTGAATTCTGCTATATTGAAAGTACGACCAATCTATATAGGAGTGAATTCACATGACTCAAGTAAATGATAACATAAACCAGAACAAGGGAAAACACTTAACCTATGAAGAACGTGTAAAAATTGAGGCTTACAAAGATTTGGGATACTCCAATCGTAAGATTGCACGTATTTTAAATCGTGTGCCGCAAACGATTAATAATGCTGTTAAACAAGGTACAGTCCGTACAATTAAACAACGACAAATTCATAACGACAAAGTGTATGATTATGATCAATATAGCTATTCAGCTGACGCTGATCATCAAATATATCTTCGTAATCGTCAGCATTCTGGACGCCGTCCAAAATGGCTACGCTGTGATTCATTTACTCAATGGGCTGACGATAAAATGTTAAATGACGGTTGGTCACCTGATATCGTCATTGGACGGGCAACAAAAGAGAAACTCTTTCAAGCCGATTTGATACCATCTACATCAACGCTTTATCATTGGATTGATCGTGGCATCATGAAAACTAAAAATATTGATTTGCTTGAAAAAGTTGCTCGTACACCAAGGAAAGACTCTCCGAAGCATCGAGAAAATCGCCGAGTACTCGGCCCATCAATTGAAGAACGCCCAGACAAAGTAGATACAAGGGAACACTTTGGACATTGGGAAATTGATACATTAATCGGTTCTAAAACTAAAGAAGACCCTGTATTATTAACGCTCGTAGAGCGAAAGACACGCTTTGAAATCATGTTTAAAATCAAACAAAAGTCAACAGACTTTGTCAACCAAGCGGTGAAACAACTTTATGACAGAATAGGAAATCAAGCCGCTACCCTATTCAAAACAATCACATCAGATAATGGCTCTGAATTTGCTGATATTCATGAATTGCTTGCAGATATAACAGATGTTTATTTCGCTCGTCCTTATGCATCTTATGAACGAGGAACGAAAGAAAATCAACATAAATTAATTCGCAGATTCATCCCCAAAGGGGAACGCTTAGCTGATATATCAGCTAAAACAATCAACCAAATTCAACAGTGGATGAATAACATACCACGTAAAATATTGAATTATCGTACTGCTGAAGAAGCATTTTTAACTGAACTTCAGTCGTTAACAAGCTAACAATCACACAGTACTGACAATAAACAGAGAATTTACATAAATTAGGTGGCTAACTTAAACTTGAAATTCAAG
>NZ_JAXHDE010000041.1:0-1231 GCF_037072005.1 Pseudogracilibacillus sp. SO10305
TGGACAGGTTACACTAGATTAGACAGATTCGTTAAGGTCATATAAACTTGATTCAACGGAGAACGGAGGAGAATCAATTATGACTAAAAGAAAAAGAAGAACATTTACTAAAGAGTTCAAAGAACAGGTTGTTCTACTTTATACATCAGGAAAGCCTAGAAGTGAAATTATCAAAGAATACGAGCTGACGTCTTCTGCCTTTGATAAATGGGTTCGACAATACAAAGATTCTGGATCATTTGAAGAGAAAGACAATCGAACTCCAGAACAAGAAGAACTAATCAAACTTCGTAAGGAAAATCAACGACTAGCAATGGAAAATGACATTTTAAAGCAAGCCGCGCTGATCATGGGACGAAAGTAGATGTGATTCGAAATAACACTCACAAATACTCGGTATCAGCAATGTGTAAAGTCCTGCAAATCCCTAGAAGTACGTACTATTATGAATCCAAAGAACGTGATAACCAGGAAGAAGAACTAACGAATTTAGTTGTTCAAATCTTTAAAAATAGTCGAAATATTTATGGTCAAAGAAAAATAAAAGTAGAGTTAGAAAAACTCGGTTGGCAAATTTCACGTCGGCGCATTGGTCGAATAATGAAGCAACAAGGACTCGTATCTAAATATACAGTAGCCCAGTTTAAGCCAACAAAATCAACAGTAAACGAATCTGAAACTAGTAATATATTGAACAGAGAATTTAAACAGGACAAGGAACTAAAAGTAGTTGTAAGTGATTTAACATATGTCCGTGTTGGACATACATGGCATTATATCTGCCTTTTAGTAGACTTATATAATCGTGAAATTATTGGCTACAGTGCTGGTCCACACAAGACTGCAGCTCTAGTTCAACGTGCCTTTGCATCTGTCCCATACAATCTTAATCGTCTCGAATTATTTCATACAGACCGGGGTAGTGAGTTTAATAACCAATTAATTGATGATGCACTTCAAACATTCGGGATTGAACGCTCCTTGAGTGAAAAAGGAAACCCTTATGATAACGCTGTTGCAGAAGCAATGTTTAAGACGATTAAAACAGAGTTCGTTAATGGCACTGTTTTCCCTTGTCAACAAGCTCTTGATCTTGAACTTTTCGACTATGTAAATTGGTTTAATAATATTCGAGTTCATGGATCATTAAATTATTTATCACCTGCTGAATACAAGTTATTAAATGCTTAAAAACCTTAAAAGTTCTGTTCAGTTTAGTGTTGACATTCCA
>NZ_JAXHDE010000042.1:0-1127 GCF_037072005.1 Pseudogracilibacillus sp. SO10305
GATTTCGCACAAATCCTTTAGTAGCCGATTTATTACGACAATGTTTTGTACAATTCCGTTCTAAACTTGTGAAGGAAAAAGAAATAGATGCCGAAGCTATCTTTATCGATGGTACAAAAATAGAAGCAAACGCAAATAAATTCACTTTTGTTTGGCGTAAGTCCATTGAAAGATATAGTTCAAGTTTAATTGAAAAATC
Source organism: Pseudogracilibacillus sp. SO10305 (assembly GCF_037072005.1). NCBI lineage: Bacteria > Bacillati > Bacillota > Bacilli > Caryophanales > Bacillaceae > Pseudogracilibacillus > Pseudogracilibacillus sp. SO10305. The sequence goes on from NZ_JAXHDE010000042.1 coordinate 200, forward strand.
AAACGCAATGTATGATGAGTTATTAGAAAAAGAAATCATTCCATCAATTGAACGTGAGAACGAGGAAGAACTTTCTGTTGAAGAATTAGAAACAATTGTTAAAAAATTAGATCATACAATTGAAGCTTATACAGAGAAAATAGATGAATCAGAGGAAACAAGTGAACGTAAACAACTGCGCTCAGAGCGCAAAGAACCAAAGAAATATCGTAAGCAGTTTGCCGATTTCTTAATCCGTAAATCAAAATATCAACGTGATATGGAAATATTTAAGGATAGAAATAGCTATTCCAAAACAGATCATGATGCAACCTTTATGCGAATGAAAGATGACTATATGATGAATGGACAACTAAAAGCTGGTTACAATCTACAAGTAGCTACCGAAGGTCAATATGCATTAGCTTATAATTTATTTCCAAATCCAACAGATACTCGTACATTGATTCCATTTTTAAATAATATAGAAGAAAATTATTTCACATTACCACAATATATTGTTGCGGATGCTGGATATGGTAGTGAACAAAACTATGATGATGTGTTAAATGTACGTAAACGAATTCCGCTTATTACATATAATCAGTATAGAAAAGAGAAGAAAAAGAAGTATAAAAACGATCCATTTAAAACAGCAAACTGGCAATATGATGCCGAAACAGATTCGTTTATTTGTCCTAATAATCGAAGATTGTATTTTGCGTATGAGTCTAATCGAAAAGATAAATATGGGTTTAAACGAACATTTAAAGTATACGAATCTGAAGATTGTACGGATTGCCCACTACGCACTTTTTGTACAAAAGCGGCAGAGGGTAAAAATAGAAAGCTGTTTTACAATGAAAAATGGGAAACCCAAAAAGAATATATAAGAGCGAAGCTTTCAAACGAAGAAACAGGCGAAATTTACGGAAAACGTAAAATAGAC